>NZ_JBFUMH010000318.1:0-2615 GCF_054049475.1 Microvirga sp. P5_D2
GTACGGGGTCAATAGACCCCGTACCACCCGTGCAAGAATGAGTTGCCGTGATAGGTAACATGGAGGCGGCAAGCTCGACTTGAATACTTTCTAGGGATTGTGGGGATAGATGCAAAAGCCATTAGCACCTCAATGGACTCACAACCTTTGATTGGGCAACCTAGTGACGTTTGCTCAAGGAACTAATAGATGGCGACCGGCAGCCGCAAGCGCACAATAACCAACGAGGAGATTGGGCTGGTTAAAGCCATGCTTGCGAAAGGGATGAAAAATGACGAAGTGCATTTTTATTTCAATCGCGCTGACCGTCTCATTAGCTCAGGGCGCATCACTCAAATTAAACAAGGCAAATATGGATCGGAAGCTATCATAGCTACCCCAGCAGAGTTGGAGATATTTTTCTCTACCTGGAAGGCTCAGCAATTTTTAGACTCAGCAAAAAGAAATATTTCTGCAATAGATCATGAAGCGATTACTGCACTGTTCATGAAAACTAATAATTCCTGGGTCTTGAGATTAGGTGAGACCGACAAGGCTGAATGTAAGCATAGTTTTCGCCTTGAACCCTTAGAGAGATTTGCTGATTCTATTAGGACAATAGCAGGATTCGCGAATAACAAAGGTGGATATATTCTGTTTGGTGTAAATGATGGCACCCAAACAGTAGAGGGCCTCTCTAACGACCTATTTTCCAATACTGATCCAGCTGCGATCAATCGCGCCCTCGCGGCAACTCTCGATCCGATCCCACATGTTACGAAAACATCGGTCATTATAGATAATAAGCTGATTGGTGTTCTTTATGTGGAGCCGCACAATAACGCACCCGTGATGGCAGTGAAGAATATTGGAAATAGCACTGTAAAAGAAGGCGCAATTTACTACAGGTATGTAGGTGAAACACGCCAAATTAAACCGGGCGAGCTTCGTCAAATAATTGCCAATAGAGAACAGCGAGCAGTTGCCGAATTTTCACAGCGGATGACACGCTTAGCATCTGGAACAGAAGCTACAATCAACCTCGACACCGGACAAGTAGTAGGCAAAAGCGGGAGCTTTATTATCGATCAGAATCTCCTACCCAGCCTTCAATTCATCCGCGAGGGCGAGTTCAGCGAAGTCAAGGGTGCACCAGCTCTTCGCCTGATTGGCGATGTTAAACCAGTAGGAACTACGGGGACTGGAAGAGCACGAATTATACGCGAGAATGTAACTCCAGATTCTGTCATCAGGAACTTCCTTCGTGATGTTCCTGTCTCTGATCCTATGCAGTATATTCACGCGCAAGCGCACTGTCAGCGTAAGTGGCTACCTGTATGGTACTATGTTGAGCAAACGGGTATGCCAGTTGAGAAAATCATCGAAGATTTGAAAGCTCAAATTACCGCTCATCCATCAATCCGCGATGCTGTGGTGCAGCGACTTCGTCAACCCGGCGCAGCTTTTAAGTTCAATCCAGGCAAACCTGCTATTGTTTGTGCTGCACTCGCACGAGGAGAGACTGTAGAACCAAAAGGTGATGTAGAGGATTTACGTCTTGCTAATGCTATAATGGGCCTGACTAAACCCATACCGGATTCTAAACAAGTCAAACGTATGCTTCTGGGCTGTCTAAATCGAGCCCAAGGTCAGGATCAAAGCTCTGGTAATCGTAGGAGCGCAATTTATAGAGCAGCATGTCGCCTTGACGAACTGCTACATAACAACGCCTAAGACAAAAGTTCTGTCTTTGTTCTTGACAATTATCCTAACCTTGGCTATGTATGGGGCAGCCCGATCCACCGAGGGGCGCGCTCGCGAGGCGTCGTGATTGTGGGATCGGGCACGGTCTCGTGCGCGAGGTGACGCAACCTCGCGTGACGGGAGGCCCAGGCGAGAAGGCCGGGTTCAGTTCTGGTTCGAAGCCGCCCGCTGCAAAATGCGGTGTCCGCTTCGGGCAGTTCATGGGCCAAGTCGCGTCTGTCCGCCTAAAAAAGCCGTGCGCGAAGTGCAGTCCTGCTCTTCACACACAACCATCATCGAGCCGGGCTGCCCATCGCGCCACCCTCGATTGCCCTAAAAGGCTCCCGGCTGTTTCAGCCCGGAGCCCGCGGGCGCATGCCGATTTTCCAAAGCCTTTTTCCAAGCCATTTTAGTTCAACCCATTATTGCTGAGGGTGCCCCATGCCCAGGAGCCGTTCTGAAGCCTTTCTCTCCCGAATTCCCAACCCCGACGATGCCTTGCGGCGTCTGGCCGATGTGCTGCGGATGCCGTCGGAGTGCCGCAAGCGCGCCTGCCGCGTTGAGGGCTGCTGCCAGGGCGGCTATGGGCCGCCCTGCTTCTTCGCGCGGCGGGAGTTCTTCTCCGATGCCCTGCGCGATCACATGCCCGAGTACCGGGACCTTTGGGACGAGCATCGGGAGACCATCCGGCAGACGCTGCGGCGGTGAGGGGCATGGCTGGGTGAGAACGATTGAGGTTGAGCGCTCTTCACCTCTCCTTGAGGGAGAGGTCGGACCGGAGGTCCGGGTGAGGGGTTACTGCGCTCTCCGGAGACGGCGATCCCCCTCACCCTCGCTGCGCTCGACCTCTCCCCATCGCAAGTCGGGTGTTCCCGACTTGCGCAAGCAAAAGC
>NZ_JBFUMH010000319.1:0-2546 GCF_054049475.1 Microvirga sp. P5_D2
ATTACGAAGATGCCGGCGAATTACGAAGATGCCGGCGATCAGCGGAAGTACGGCTCGGGTCGGGCCGAAGAAGCGCCCCAGAAACAGCGCCCAGGGGCCGAAGCGCTGGAAAAACTGCTCCCCTCGCTCGACGAGCTGCGGGTTCCGCGACAGGGGCCACACGCCATAGGCCCGCTTCTTGGTTTTGGCGCCGATCTCGAAGGAAATCCAAGCGCTCAGGAAGGCGCCCACCGAGGCTCCGAGCCAGACCTGCCAGAAGGGAATATCCGCCGCAGCCAGTGCGAAGCCCACGGCAATCAGGATGGTGACCATCGGCAGGATCAGAGAAATGAAGGCAAAGGATTCGCCGAAGGTCATCAAGCCGACGATCAGCGGGGCATAGCTCTGATGCGCCCGGATGAAATCCAGCACGGTGTTGGTGATGCTCTCCAGATACACGCGAATCCTCCTGTTGGGCCTGTTCTAGCGAACGCGGGAGCCCGAGGCCACGTTTCCGTTTTCCACCTTCGTGATGCGAATGATCACATCACATGATTTGAAGCTTAAAGCCCGATGCGCTACCCAAAGAGGGAAGGGGCAAAGCCATGAATGTTCTCTCGATTCAGTCTCATGTCGCCTATGGCCATGTGGGCAATGCGTCCGCCGTCTTTCCGATGCAGCGTCTCGGCGTCGAGGTGTGGCCCATCCATACGGTCCAGTTCTCGAACCATACGGGCTACGGCTCCTGGAAAGGCCGCGTCTTCGACGGTCCGGCCATCGAGGAGCTGGTCGAGGGCATCGCCGAACGGGGCGTGCTGGAGCGTTGTGACGGCGTCCTTTCCGGCTATATGGGCTCCGCCGATATCGGCAACGCGATCCTCGGCGCGGTGGAGCGCGTGCGCGCGCTGAACCCCGAGGCGCTCTATTGCTGCGATCCGGTGATCGGCGATGTGGGACGCGGCGTGTTCGTGCGCCCGGGTATTCCGGAGTTCATGCGCGATCAGGCGCTTCCCGCTGCCGACATCATCACGCCCAATCAATTCGAGCTCGATTACCTGTCGGGCCTGACGACGGATAGTCTGAACGAGGTGAAGCGCGGCATCTCCAATGTGCAGGAGTTCGGCCCCAAGGCCGTGCTCGTCACTTCCGTGGAGACGCGGGAAACGCCCGACGACGCGGTGGATATGATCGCCGGCGAGGGCGGTCGTTTCTGGCGTGTGCGCACACCCAAGCTGTCGCTGAGCGTCAACGGAGCAGGCGATGCCATCGCGGCTTTGTTCTTCGTGCATTACGCCCGCACCCGCTCCGCGCCCACGGCGCTCGCAGAGGCCGCGGCCTCCGTCTACGGCTTGCTCAAGCGCACAGAGGAGGCGGGCTCTCGCGAGATCCTCACCATCGCCGCGCAGGACGAGTTCGTTTCGCCCACCTATCGTTTCACCGCCGAAGAGGTTTGAACCTGATGCCCCGCCGTTTCATCACCCTCGATGTGTTCACCTCGCAGCGTTTCGCCGGCAATCCCCTGGCTGTCGTGCTCGATGCCAAGGGGCTCGACGACGCGGCAATGCAGATCATCGCGAAAGAGTTCAACCTGTCTGAGACGGTATTCGTCTTTCCATCGGCCGATGCGCATCAGCGCGCTGATATCCGCATCTTCACGCCTGTGCGCGAATTGCCTTTCGCAGGCCATCCGACGGTGGGAACGGCGGTGCTGCTCGCACTGCTCGATCGGAACGGACAGGCTGGTGCCGTCGCATTCGGATTGAAGGAAAAGGTCGGCATCGTCCCCTGTATTGTCGAGGTGAAGGATGCGACGAACGGTGAAGCACGTTTCCGCCTGCCGCGCCTTCCTACGAGCTGGGGCGAGGGCAAGGAGTCGACGCAATGCGCTTGGGCGCTCGGGCTCGACCCAACCGACATCGGCTTCGCGCGTCATATTCCAAGCCGCCACTCGGCAGGCGTTGCTTATGATCTCGTGCCTGTGTCCTCTCTTGAGGCGCTGGCGAAATCCAAGCCGCAGGGCGAGGCCTTCGACAAGATCTTCGGAGACAGCGATCATCCGGCAGCTTATGTCTATGCGCGGATTCCCGATGCCGAGACCTTACGTTTCCGTGCCCGCATGTTCGGGCCCGGCATGGGCATCGTTGAGGATCCCGCGACTGGCTCCGCAGCAGCAGCGTTAGCCGGCGCACTCATGCAGTGCGAGCCGCTGGGCGATGGCGAGCACAACATCATCATCGAGCAGGGCGTCGAGATGGGACGACCCAGCGAGATCGCCTTGCAGATGACGATCAAGAGCGGCGCACTCATTTCCGCCGAGATCGGCGGCGGCGCCGTCATGGTGAGCCGTGGCGAGATCCTGGCATGAATTCCGAGTTTCAGATCCGGCGCGTCTCGCGTGTCGAGGCGCGCTGCGTTCCCATGGAATGGGCGTGGGCGGAGCAGAACCGGCATCTCATCGAAGAGAACTGGAAACGGCGTGTCGCAGACAAGCCGAAGATGTTCAATGGGCGCGTGTTGCTGTTGCGAGATCTGGAATTCGGGCAAGACGAATGCCGTAACACCTATTT
>NZ_JBFUMH010000320.1:0-2492 GCF_054049475.1 Microvirga sp. P5_D2
CTATCGGGGCCAATGGCCAAACTGTGAGGATTAAAAAGCCGTTGGCTCCTCAGGCGAAGACCATTCTCAAGTTGCCGAAGATGACGGGCTGCCAAGTGACCGTCGCAGCGGCCTTCCCGGACGAGGCTTCGGTCCAGATGGACGAGTTCGACGTATGCGAAGACAACACCATCCGCCTGACTGATTGAGCAGGCACATAGTGTGCTGATCCTAGCACGGTCGATCCCCTGACGAAGTCGCAGTGGCGGCCTTCCTAGAGCGCCCGAAACGGACGTTCCTTTCTTGTTTTTCGATGGATCTAGGCCGCAGTGCCAGATTTGGCGGCTCGGTCATATCACCCCAGTTAGGGAAACCGTCTTCCAGCAGCACAGGAGCGCGGGCGACGAGAACTCGTTAGACAATAATGAACAAGGCCGTAGGGCTGCCTATGCCTCTCAGTTCCTCGACCCTATAGGCCGAGCGTGGCGTACCAAGGCAAAGGTGAAGGCGGCGCTGCTCGGTGATGAAGATCCGGATGAATGGGATCTGCCGCCCAAGCCGAAGGGAATGCGCCGGGCCACTTACGAGCGGTGGGTGGCCAAGTACGATGCCGCGGCTGATGAAGTGGCTGTAGCGGGGAAGTATGTGTGGCTGACCTCAGCAAGAGAGGCCAGCCCACAGTCATTGGGCCGAACAGGAGTAATCCAGACGCTGACAGTCACCTGACGGTGGCCTCCTGAGTGGTGCCTCGCGGACAGCGCAACCTCTATGCAAACATCCTTTGGACTTGCCGCTCTAGCCTATGAATCTCTCGCAGGTAGGGGGCACGTCGCTCGTGATGGCGCTTCGCGAGTGTGGCGATAGCCCTCCGCTTGAGAGTCTCTTCGATTGCGCTCTTCAGGATTGTCTCCCGGTCCTTCTGGTACTCAAAATCGATGTCGCCCAAGACCCGCAGCAACGACTGCATCATAGGTAAAATGGTCGGCGAGTAAGTGCGTGAAGGCTGATGATACATTCCTGAAGTTAGACGTTTGGGGATGGCACTGGGCATCTCGTTCCTCCAAATGCTTGTTATTCTTACGTGACTTCGCTGACGCGTGATGGGATGCCGCAAGGCGCTGCGCCCGAGCAGGTTTCGTTCGTGAGCGAATAGAGCCTAATGCAGCACCTCTGGACCATCAGGCATAAAGAGGCATCGCCGTTTCCAAAGGAGAAAATGGTCACGTTCCGCAAGACCTAACTGCGGATCTTTTTCGAGACGTGCAATTTGCGCCTCGACAGCCGCGAGCTGACGCTCAAGCCGAACAATTCGCTGCCTCGTACGCGGCACTGGCTTCTGTTTCTTGCTTCTCATTTAAGCACCCCGAACGTGCAGACCTGCCATCGTCCAAGACGAATGCTTGGCAGTTTGCTGGCTACGATGTAGTGCCCCCAAAGTCCTTACTTACCTTCAGTGGAATATGCTGATTCGGTGGTAGTCCGTCTGTCGGAAGGCCGACCGAACGGCAATCTTTTGTTAACTTAAGTTAACTCATTGCAGCCCATGTCTCGGGTGGTGAGGCGGCTTTAGCCAAGAGATTTCGATTCAGAAATCAGGAATGGCCGCTCCTGCATGAAAGCCGATTTGCCAGCACGAGGCTGTAACCGCAGCCAAGCTGCCAAACTATAGGCTTAAAGTCACTGTCTACCGAGCGGGAAGGAAAACAATGCCGAACGGTCTCTAAGGTTCCCGCTCGGCTTCAAGATTAGAGTGGGGCTCTCCTATGGTATCTTTCTGTCGCGGCTTCGCTGGCGGTCTTCTGCTGACTACAATGGCTGGGCTTTATTCAGCGCCTGTGCTGGCGAAACCACCCGCCCAGTTGGCTCTCACAGCTGAGCGGATGGCGGAGTTGCAGCAAGTCAACAGCTACGTCAACAATACCGTCATCGAAGTTTCCGACATGCAGCAATATGGCCGGGAGGACGTCTGGACATTGCCCACCAGCGGCAAAGGGGATTGCGAGGATTTCGCCCTCCTAAAGCGCAAGCTCCTCGTCCAGCGAGGCTGGCCAGCCTCGTCCCTGTTAATCTCGGTTGGAGCGACGTCCCAAGGCGAGGCCCATGCAGTGCTGACGGTTTCCACGGATCGAGGCGAGTACGTGCTCGACAACCTGACTTCCTCAATCCTGCCGCCCTCTCAGACCGGCCACGCGTTCTATTCTCGCCAGTCAGGACGCGGCTGGATTTCGGCTTCGGGAGAGAGAACCGCTGAGCCGACGGCTGACTTCCCCGTCGCCGATCGAACACATCTGGCAAAAGTCGGCGCACGTGGTCGGCGCGGCTAGCACTTTCCGCGAATTCATTATCTCTGGTCGGGCTAACCTTTTGTGCGACGTGGGCATCCGGTCCGGGTAGTGCTCCAGGAGTTGGTCAATGTGCCCGGTTACATCGACACCATCTGGCGCACGGCGGCTCCACTGACATGACAAGCCTGCCAGAGAATGAGCAAGCCACAGACCGTCAAGGCAGAGAAC
>NZ_JBFUMH010000321.1:0-2490 GCF_054049475.1 Microvirga sp. P5_D2
GATCTGTACCGCTGTCTTCGCGCTCAAACAGAATCTGGCCAAACGTTCGCGCCACCACGTTGGCCGTGACGTTGGATGACGGCAGCAGCATATTGGCAATCGCGTCTTGCAGGGAAAAGCGATCACCCGCGCCGATGTTTCTCCCTGTCCCTTTCGCTTCGTCTCTGCCGCGCATCCTCAGCTTGGTGTCCAAGGCCTGACCGAACCGTGACGCCACATCGAGCGCCGTGATGATGCTCAAAAGCTTCGTGAGGGAAGCAGGATGGAAAGCGTCCTGCGGGTTTTTCGCATACACTTCCTGCGGATCGCCGTCGGAGGAGATTTTAAGGACCATCACCGCTTGAGCCGAGAGCACGATGGAACCCGGCAGCCCGGTCCGCTCGCGGTGCGTGAGGTCGATGTCGTAGCGCGTGTGCATGGGCGCAGCCTCCCTCGGATCTCGCCAGCATATATTCGCTCAGCCTACAGGACCACCGCTCCCTGGCAGGACCAATCCGGATGCGTTTGCATCCACTCCTGAATGGCTGACCGTATGGAGGCCGTCTCACGAAAAGGCTCCGACAAGCGGAGCCTTTTCGTGAGACGAAGCCATAATGGTCGCCGCGCCGGCAAACCACCCCTCCTCTTTGAAGATGAGGCCGTGCGGGTGCTGGAGGTCACTGTCGCGCCCGGGGAGCGTGAGAACCTCCATCATCACCGCTGGCCGAGCATTATGGTTGTGCTGGCACGACCGAACTACCGAAACTTCGACGCGGACGGGAACGAGATCCCTCCATCGGGAGGAACACCGGCCAGTCCTGTGCTGCCGCGCGCTCTGCGCCTGCCCCACAGAGACTGCATGCAATCGAGGTCGCGGCTGATGCGCCGCATGGCTTCCGAGGCTTTCGGATTGAGTTCAAGACGCCCGAGGCGTAAGGGCCTCTTGGGCATTCCACACACGGCGTTCTGCGAAATTCTTGGCGCGCACGCGCGACTAGGCTCATGATCCCCTTCATCATGTCCGACCTGCAGAAAGCATACGAAGAACTCGCCTTGGCCGATCAACACCTCGCCGAGACTGAGAGTCGGGTGTCCGAGCAGATCATTCTCATCGAACAGATGACCGCGGAGGGGCGGGATACGACCCCCGCCAAGCTACGGCTTCGAAGCCTGGAGCAGGCCCTTCAGGAGGGGCACGTTCACCGCCAGCTCATTCTGGATGTCATCGCCCGAGGGTGAGCGCTTGTCAAAAAGGGGCTTCTGCGAAATTGTGGCCGGTCTTATTGTGCCGAGGCAGACTGAGGCGGCAGGATCGCGCAGCGGGTCGTGTAGACAAGATCATCTAAATCATCCGATCCACTGGGCTTATCGGCGAAACCGCACCAAAACCCTCCGTTCGTCTCGCCAGTGTCACCCAGTAGCGCCCGATATTGGATTATATAGTCTGGCACGTCGAGCCACCGTCCATCCACGAACATCTGCCAGTGGCTTGAGATGAACCGATAAGGTGCAGGGCGACAGTCTCTGTCGTCGCAACATCCCTTTCCCCAAGGGTCTTTCAAATGCGAGTAGATGTCGTGGGCCTGGAGCGGCAGCGCCAAGCCGGCGACCAGAACAGCAGACACAAAGGCGGTTTTTGACGACATACGCCCCTCCCTTACGGATGGGCCTAGTCCCTCAGGGGCAGCTCGGGGCGCGGTGTCGGAGCCCCGAGAGGGGGCGAGAGAGGCGAGGTCAACTTCAGGCTTGAGAATACGCCTATTCCGCCACGCTTACAATGAAACCGTGGCTAGGAGCGTTTTCTCAATTCCACACACGGCGTTCTGCGAAATTCGCAGACAATCTTCTTACGCGCAACGACCCCCGACCGGGAGTATAATCGAGTGGCTATCGGCGTGATGGCCTAGGCTTGAGTCAATGCGCGTCATCGACCATGGGGGACAGGAGCGGGAGCTGTGGAGGCCCGGCGTTCTCACGCGCATGCGCATTTCGGCTGCAACGGGCGCGGAGCAACTGTGTGTCTTCGAGCAATGGTGTGACCCTGGTTGCGGCGCGCCTCCTCATCTTCACACGGTCGAGGAGGTGCTGACCGTGCTGGCTGGTCGGGCCGAAATCTGGATTGGTGAGGAACGCTCTACCCTGACCGCCGGGCAGTCCGTAATCGTGCCAGCGGGCCACCGGCATGGCTTCCGCAACACCGGTGAGACGGTCCTCCACATGGAAGCGATCCTTGCCGCGCCAATATTCGGTCCAGCCACGCAGCGCGAATGACCAGTTCCATAAATGGACTTGCCGGAAATTCGCGGCCATGAAACGCCAGAAGCCCTGGAGCACTTCAGGGCTTCAAGTGGGAGATTCGTTACTTCAGGAAGTTCGAACCATCACCACAGTATAGCTGACTATGACATCGAACCGAAAATAAGGTCTAAGACAACCATTTTTTCCGGCCTGCATCCTCCCGAAGGATAGTTCACGTTTCCGTGAGAGGCAGGCTATCCTTAGACCTAATAC
>NZ_JBFUMH010000322.1:0-2478 GCF_054049475.1 Microvirga sp. P5_D2
GGAGTCCTCATCCTGCTCTCACAAGCAAAGATGCTGCGCGCACCAAGTAAAAGAACGCACTCCCAACGCATCTCTTAGACCTTAGGTGGGCGGCACTTGAATTTCATGACAAAGTGACGCAGCATTCTTCATGGATTAACGCGCTCCACAATAAGAGAGCGCGGTCCTTCACAACAATCGGGGGTGAGGGAGGAAAGCATGAAGAAAGACAAGTCCTCGGAGGGCACACCTTCGAGATCGTCCAAGCATTCCCGTCGTCATTTCCTGCAAGTTGCCGGTCTCGGCACCGCCGCGACGATTGCCGCTCCCCAGGTCTCGCGAGCCCAGACAGCCACCTGGAAATTCCAATCCACCTGGCCCAACCGCGACATCTTCCACGAGTTCTGTAACGACTTCGCCAAGCGCGTGAACGAAATGTCGGGCGGGCGTCTCAAGATCGACGTTCTCGCTTCCGGCGCCGTCGTTCCCGCCTTCCAGCTACAGGATGCGGTGCATGCCGGCATTCTCGACGGCGGTCACGGCGTTGCGGCCTATTGGTACGGCAAGAACAAGGCCTATGCCCTGTTCGGCACCGGCCCGTCCCTCGGCTGGAACGCCAATTCGTTCCTGGCCTGGATGAACTACGGCGGCGGCTACGATCTCTATAACGAGCTGCAGCAGCAGATCCTCAAGCTCAACCTCGTCGGCTACCTGTCGGGCCCGATGCCGGCGCAGCCTCTCGGCTGGTTCAAGAGCGAGGTGACTTCAGCGGATGCGTTCAAGGGATTGAAGTACCGCACTGTCGGCTTGGCTGCCGACCTCAACCGCCAACTGGGTGCTGCCGTCACCATTCTCGCCGGCGGTGAAATCGTGCCCGCGCTCGAACGCGGCGTCATCGACGGAGCGGAATTCAACAATCCCTCCTCCGATCTGATACTCGGCTTCCCCGACGTGTCGAAGAACCTGATGCTCCAGAGCTATCACCAATCCGGTGAGACGTTCGAGCTTCTCTTCAATAAGGCGAAGTACGACGCGCAGCCCGCCGAGGTGAAGGCCATCATCAAATATGCGGCCGAAGCGGAATCCGCCGACATGTCCTGGAAGGCCCTTGATCGCTACTCGAAGGATCTGGAAGTGATCAAAAGCCGTGGCGTGAAGGTGACGAAGACACCGGAGGCCGTGCTGAAAGCGCAGCTCGACGCATGGAACAAGGTGATCGAGGAATTCTCCAAAGATCCGTTCTTCAAGAAGGTCGTCGACAGCCAGAAGGCATGGGTGCAACGCACCTACGCCTATGAGCGCCTCAACGAGCCATCGCGCGAGATGGCCTACGACCACTTCTTCAAGACGACCTAAGGCACCTGACGCCGCAGGTTTCTCATGCATGAGGATGGCGCCCATGGTGCCGTCCTCAACTCTTGCACCTCAACTCTTGCACCTCAACCCTTGCCCCGACGAATGACCCGGAAGGCTTCTCCGCATGCGCTTCGTCTATGCCATCGACCGCATCAACACGTTCATCGGCAAGACGGTGAGCTGGGCGATCGTCGTCCTCACCTTCGCGGTCTGCTATGAGGTTTTCTCCCGCTATGTGCTGCGCGCGCCGACTGAATGGGCTTTCGATGCAAGCTACATGCTCTACGGGCTTCTCTTCATGGTGGCGGGGCCTTACACGCTTGCCCGCAACAGCCATGTGAGAGGCGATTTCCTCTATCGCAGCTGGTCTCCGCGCCGACAGGCCGGGCTCGATCTCGTTCTCTATTTCCTCTTCTTCTTCCCTGGAATTCTCGCGCTCGTTTACGCCGGCATCCCGTTCACGGAAATGTCCTGGATGATGAGAGAGCACTCCATGAACTCACCGAACGGGCCGCCAATTTATCCCTTCAAGGCACTGATCCCGATCGTCGGAGTGCTCATGGCCGTTCAAGGCGCTGCGGAAGTGGTGCGCTGCATCGAATGCGTGAAGCGGGGCGAATGGCCGCCGCGCCTTCACGATGTCGAAGAAACAGAAAAACTCATTCTCGAAAAAGCCGAACAAGAAGGCATCAAGGAAGGAAGCATCTAATGCTGGCGTCGTGGGGGGTGGGTAATCCTGAGCTGGGCGTGTTGATGCTCGGCTTGTTCATCGTATTCATCATGTTCGGATTTCCCATCGCCTTCACGCTGATGGCCCTGGGTTTCGGTTTCGGCTACATGGCCATGGGCGACATCGTATTCGCGCTTGTCGTGCAGCGCACCTATTCCGCGATGACGAACGACACGCTCGTCGCCATCCCGCTCTTCGTATTCATGGGATATATCATAGAGCGAGCGAACATTCTCGACCGCTTGTTCCACTCCATTCAGATCGCGGTGGGCGGCGTTCCCGGCTCTCTCGCGGTGGCGACGCTTCTCACCTGCGCGTTGTTTGCAACAGCGACCGGAATCGTCGGCGCGGTCGTCACGCTCATGGGATTACTCGCCTTTCCCGCGATGCTGCGCGCAGGCTACGACACGCGC
>NZ_JBFUMH010000323.1:0-2469 GCF_054049475.1 Microvirga sp. P5_D2
CGGCTCAACCGCGGCGGCAACCGTCAGGCCAACGCGGCTCTGTATCGTGTGGTCATTAGCCGGATGCGCAGCCATTCTCCCACTCGTGACTACGTCCGCAAGCGAACGGCAGAGGGTAAGGGCAAGATGGAAATCATTCGCTGTCTCAAGCGCTTTGTCGCACGGGAGATCTTCGGCTATCTGTGCCGCACCAGCAGGCCTCCCGCGGCAATCTCGGCAATCTCTTGACCTCTATAGGAGCATCAACGCCCCGATGGAGTCGTTCTTCCACTCCCTGAAGGTGGAGTTGGTCCATCAGCGGCGTTGGGCGAGGCGCGAAGAGGCACAGCGAGATCTGTTCGGCTACATTGAGGGCTACTACAATCGACAGCGTATCCACTCGGCTCTTGGGTATCTCACACCCGAATAGGCTGAGCAGAAGGCGAGCTAAACCCGGTGTCCACGCATTCAGAGGAAGATCATAGAGAGCTCCCGGTCGGTATCGATGTGCAGGAACTCGCCGACCGCTTCAATGGTCAGAACATCGCTGTCGGCCAGCGTGGGCGCAGGACCGCGCTGGCGCAGCTTGGGGCAGGATTGGCGGAAAAAGTGGTCGATGGTGCAGAAGACGGTTATGATGAAGCTCTCGAAGTCCATGGCAGGCTCCTCTGGCAGCAAACAGGCGTTGCAGGCTGTTCACTGCTTCAGGATAGCCGAGGATCTCGAGACCAAAAACTCGCACACCGGGTTAGCTAGGTCGCGTCCTGGAACAGAGGCAGGGTTTCAACTAGCGTCTCAAGAGTTTACGAGGTCGACTCATACAGCGTGGCAGGGGCCTCTCAAGGGAGAACCTCAATCATGATTTCATGGCTCCGACGATGTTCGGATCTCTACCTACATGGTTTGGCTCGAAGTTGCGCAATGAGCAGCTATGTTATGTGTGTTGCACAAGTAGTATGTGCACAAGAAGGCCCGCTTCCTAGCCCTCGCTCGGCTTCAACTTACGAAAGCATCGGGATTTATTGGCGGATCATGCTCGGCTCTGCCGAGGCAAACAATACAGAATGTCGCGTAGAATTTCGAGCCAAGGGCACCTCAAAGTGGAACGAGGGCCTGCCACTTTGGTACGATCAGAGGAACTCCGAGTTCCGAGGGAGCCTCGTTCACCTGCAACCTGGCACCTCTTACGAGATCAAGCTGTCGGTTAACAGCGGCATCTCTCAAACGTTTGAGGCGACGACGTGGCCTGATAAGCCGCCAGTGGCTCAAATTATAGAATTGCCGGCGATCTCTCATCGGACACTTTGGATCACAGAGTCAGGACGCTCAGATGGCTATGTTCTCTACACATCGCCCCCGGGCCAAACTGCGACGATCGACACTCAAAAGAAAGATGATTTCAATGTTGTCGTTGATGCGAAGTACATCATCGTGCGTGGCCTCCGCCTGAAGGGCGCCAGACATTCAGGTATATTGCTCGGACCTGCTTCTACAAAGAACTCCAGCGATGTCACGGATGTTATCATTGAGGACAACGACATCAGCGAATGGGGAACAGATGAGCCAACTTGTGCTGGGAAAGCCGTTGTTCATGGCACCAACTTGCAGGCCGCGATCTATTCACACTCCACCAAAGTTGAACGAGTTACAATTCAGCGAAACAGGCTGCACRATCCAAGCACCGGGGCAAACAGTTGGTATGAAGAAAATTGTGCGGGAAATCGGCATCCGCAAGGCCCACAGGGGATTAGCATTCGGAAAGGTCTTGGGAGCCTCGTCATAAGATACAATGAGATCTACTCACGGCCAGATCACTACTTCAATGACGGGATGGGTGATGTCGACAATTTTTCTGATGCAGGATTCCCGAACAGAGATTCCGACATCTACGGCAATTTCATTGCTAATAGCTGGGATGACGGCATTGAGGCAGAAGGCGCAGATGAGAATGTGCGGATCTGGGGAAACTACCTTGATCAGATCATGATACCCTTTGGCCTCGCGCCGGTGTATCGGGGCCCGATTTATATCTGGAGAAATATTAGCCATGTCAGTCGCTCCGGACCCGACAGGCCCTATGGGCAGAGCTTTATCAAAGCAAGGAACATGACAGGCAGTGACACCAGGAGCTTTGGCGGGGGTAGAGTATACTTATTCAATAACACCTCTCTGAGCCCCCATACCGGCTCGTCGACGAGGGACTTTATCAGAGAATATAACCGAAAGAATCGGTTGATGAATTACAGAACTCTGAACAACGTCATGCATGTAAGTAATAGTCTCAGGAATTACAGTATCAAAGACGAGTTTGGCTCGGACAACCTCTTTGACTTTGATCTGCTCGTCGGTCGGACCGCGTTCTCTCAAGTTCCGCAACCACAGGAAGTACATGGTGTTAGAGGGGTTCCAATCTATACGTCTGGCTGGGGGTTTGACGGAACTACGAGGACAGGTAGGTTCTCTCTAGCACCAAGCAGCCCGGGCTATGAT
>NZ_JBFUMH010000324.1:0-2449 GCF_054049475.1 Microvirga sp. P5_D2
TCTGACGACCGACCTGTCCCTGATCGCGGGAAGCTTCGTCATCGCGCGCAACACGGCCTTCACCTACAAGGGACGGCCGGTGGATGTGCGCGAGGTCGGGCGAGAGCTCGGCGTGCGCTATGTGCTGGAGGGCAGCGTCCGCCGGGTTGCCGACAAGGCGCGCGTGAACGCGCAGCTTATCGACGCCGAGACAGGCGGCCATCTGTGGGCGGAGCGTTTCGAGACCAGCCTCGGCGATCTGTCCGAACTGCAAAACGGCATCACGGGCCGCCTCGCACGATCCCTCGATCTTGAACTCGCCAATATCGAGAGCCGCCGCGCGCAGCGGGACCGCCCCAACAATCCAACGGCAGTCGATCTCACGATGCGCGGCGTGGCCGTTTCGAACGGGCCACGCACGCGCGAGAATGTCGAAATGGCGATCCGCCTGTTCGAGCAGGCGCTTGAGATCGACCCGAACTATTCCGATGCCCTGGTGGGGCTCGGGCGTAGCTTGGCCTTCTCCGTGACGGCCCGGTACAATGCGGCGCCAATCCCCGAGGTTCTCGATCGGGCGGAGGCTGTGATAACGAAAGCGCTTGCCCTCTCCCCCAACGATGCGAACGCGCATATGGCCAAGGGAGAACTGAAGCGCGGACGCAAGCATTTCGAGGAAGCGATCACTTCCTTTGAAACAGCAATCGGGCTCAACCAGAACCTCGCGCCGGCGTATGCCCAGCTCGGCGCGACCATGATCCTCGCAGGGCGAGCAGCCGATGCATTCGCCTACGTCGACAAGGCCATTCACCTGAGTCCGCGCGACCCGCAGCTTCATGTGTTCTATTATTACAAATGCCACGCCTACACGCATCTCGCACGGGACGACGACACCATCGAATGGTGTCAGAAAGGAATCGCCATCAATCCATTCTGGGCTACATACATCGACCTGATTTCCGCCTATGGCTGGAAGGGCATGAAGGACGAAGCCCGTGCTGCGATCGCCGAGCTCGACAAGTTGACGCCGAACTTCACGGTCAAAAAGCACGCCACCACCGATTTCTCCGACAATCCTGTCTTCCGCGCCGAGTACGCGCGGATCACCGAGGGCTTGCGCAAGGCAGGGCTGCCTGAGGGCTGACGCGGAGCGCCGCGCCATAATCCGAAGTTGGCAAGCAATTTTGGCTATGTTCAAGGCCGCGAGCCTTCCCTGACAGCCCGTCATCGGGTATCTCTATCCCCCGCAAGCAATTGGACGCCAGACGATGCTGACCAGGCGGATGTTCAATGCGGTTTCGCTCGGGCAAATCGCCATAGTGATCGGCTCAGGCGCCGCAACTGGCTATGGTGCGCAGAATTGCACGACGCGTGGATGGATGAGCGGTTTTCCGGATGAGCATTTGATACTGCTCCCGGATTTCAACGCAGCAGCCCGAATTGGGAACCGAATGCGAGCCAGCCTGGCGCCCACGGAGGTTGAGCAGCTTATCGGAAATGCAGGCGCTCGGCTCGCCGCGATGGATAAACATTCCTCGTCATGGTTTGAAGCGGCCTTGGCTGATGACTTTCGAAATCACAGGAGCACTCGTGTCGATGGGTTCCAGTTTTCTGACCTTGAGGCAGGCCTGTTTCTTCGTGCAGCCGAACTGGTGGCGTCGCGAGAGTCTCCCCCATGGCAGACAATTTCATAGACGCTCGCACGGATGAAGTCGGCTCGCAGATTGACGCGTCCGTATGCATCATCGGCGCGGGTGCAGCCGGGATAACTCTGGCACGGGAACTTTCAGCGATAGTGCCCGGTGTTGCGCTGATCGAATCCGGCGGTCTCGAGCTCGAAGGCGACACGCAAAATCTTTTCGCCGGAAGGAACCTCGGTCTGCCCTACTTCAATCTGGCGGCTTGCCGCCTACGTTACTTCGGCGGCACAACCAATCATTGGAGCGGCTATTGCAGGGCGAATAATGCCATTGACTACGAAGGGCGACGGGAACTTGGCCTGGCGAAATGGCCGATCGATCATTCCGATCTCGCCCCATTCATAGCCCGGGCCGCCGAGTCCCTTGGGATCAAGTCGGATTTTTTCGAGCCGCGCCGGTTCGCGGAACAAGCGGGCCTGGCGCCGGATGATCTGGTGGATGACCACTCCAGTATCCTCGACACGAAAGTCTTTCAGCTAGCCGAGGAAATCCGCTTAGGCCGCATCTACCGAGAGAGGCTGAAAGCCAGCGAGAACCTTAGAGTGTATCTGCAGCTGAATGCAACGCAAATACAACTCTCCCCGGGTGGCGCCGAGGTTCTATACGTGAACTGTGCGACACTCACCGGGAAGCTTGTATCCATTAAAGCAAGGATTTTCGTGCTTGCCTGCCACGCCATCGAGAACGCGCGGCTTCTGCTTGTTTCCGACAATGTAGCGAATACGGGCATAGGAAATCATCACGACCATGTCGGACGATACTTCATGGATCAC
>NZ_JBFUMH010000325.1:0-2448 GCF_054049475.1 Microvirga sp. P5_D2
ACCCGGTCGCCATTGATGTCGCCATAGACGCTCGTGGTTTCGTCTGTAGCGCTCGCATAGCGCAACTGAGCAGCCTTGCCGGTGAAGGCGCCGCTACCGATAAACGAGAATGCCTGGTTGCCGCTTATTCCAGCATTGGCGTCGATAGCCGAAAGGTCAATCAAATCCAAGCCCCTGATGAAATCAGCGATCACGTCCGCCTTTGTTCCGACAATGCTCTCGCTCGAAGCGGTGAACTGGAACGTATCCGCGCCCGCATTGCCGAACAATCGGTCAGTTCCGGCCCCGCCGATCAGCGCATCATCGCCGTCCCCACCCTGCAGAATATCATTGCCGATCGCGCCGGCGAGCGTGTCATTGCCTGCGAGGCCGTTGAGTGTCTCGTTGCCCCCAAAGCCGTTGAGCGCGTCGTTGTCACTCGTTCCTGTCACCGACAGCACAGAGTTGCTGCCGAGGCCAGAGAAAGTGGAGTTCGCGTGTGTTGAGATCGCGGTGCCGCTCAAATCGAGGTTCGATCCAGGTTTCCACAGGTCGAAGACACGTGTGCCCGGATCAGCATCGACGATCCGCCCGCCAATCACAAACGCCTTCGCACCTTCCGCCATCCAGATGTGGGCCTGCGAGGGAGATCCGCCACCCTGGTAGTGAGGGTCTAAGCTGACGCTGTCCTCCATCGTAATGGTGTCGCTCCAGAAACGGTAATTGCGATTGTTTCCCTCGGCTAACGCCCGAACCAAAACCGTATTGTCCGACTTCAAGTCGTAGCCTGCATCGGTACTGCCGGATGCGACCGTATCCTCGAAGCGAATGTTGTAGGTGCCGCCCTCGGTAGCAAATCCATCTCCGTTCCAGTACTCAGACGCCGTACCGTGCCCATGACTGTTCTTCATAGTGACCTTGCGAAGCGTCACATCGTGCACTGTGCCGTCGAGATGAACCCCGAAGACATAAAGGCCGCCATCCTGATATTCGCTGTCGCCCAAGATGTCTTCAAGGAGAACATCGCGCGAGTTATACTGGAGCCGAATGGCACTTTTCGAGAAACCATGGACGTCAACGTCCCGCACTGTCAGGCCATCGACGCTCGCCGAACGTGCACCGTCGGAGACATAATTCTCGATGAACCGTGTTACGTTGTGGGCCGTCACGTGCTCGATCGCGAGGTCCTTGATATCGGCCCCAATTCGAAACGCGCCGTTGCCGACGTTCTTGAATGCTAAATTCGCGAAATGCATATTGTCCGCCCCGGCGAGCAGGCGGAATACCTCCGCTCCCTCTGCGGCACCAGGGCTATAGGACGACGCTCTTGTGCCGACAAAATCGGCCTTCATGTCGTCTCCGTTTCCGTCAACCCCTTTGACCGTGACAGGCGCACCGGCTGCCCCGCCGTGCCGCAGAAGAATTGGAGAGCTGACTTTATAGGCGCCTTGATCAGCGCGAAGCAGGATCTCACTCCCCGAGCCGCCGGTGCTGATGAATTTAGACAAGCTCGAAAGCGTGCCGGCATTGGCCCAAGAGGAGCCATCCTTCGCCCCCGAACCGGTGGGAGAAATATAAAAATTCGACATTAAGAGCCCCAATTTGATTATAAATTTTTGGAATGATTATGAGTTTTTAAAAATGATTATGCATACATGGGGTGGTTGCATAAATCGAAAATGAAGCGACAATTTGTCTGGATTATACTGTACCAAATTATTGATGTTCAGCGGCAGACAACATTGAGCATGTCGGTCCTCATGAGGGCGCGCGATGGATGGGCAGGAGCCGTTGAAGCTTAGTCAGCATTCGGGTTGTGGGAGCTTGCGTCCCAGGCCTAGAGGTCTTCATGTCGCTCCGCCCATCACAGGCTCTCCGCAGGCCATTTACGAAATCGTGGAACCGTCAAAACCGAACTTATTACAGCCTTGTACTGAGCGATCGCATGCTCCAGAGCGAAGTCGCGCGCGCGACTTCGCGCCGCGACAGCGAAGCGAGCGCGAGCCTCGGGATTTGTCATGATGCGGAGCCCGGCGCTCATTGCACTCTCGTCATTAGTCGGGACCAAGACCCCGTAGGCCGCCTCGGTCAGAGTTGAAACCTTCTGCGCGCCTGCCCGGTCCTGTAGGATCTCCGACGGTCCCGAGTCGCAGTCGGTCGCCACGACAGGTCGCCCGACGCACATGGCCTCAAGCATCGCATTGGGGAAGCCCTCGGCATTGGACGACGAGACGTAGAAGCTCGCCTGTCCGACGATGGCGTGTGGATTCGCGGCAAATCCCGGCATATGAACCCGGTCGGCGATTCCGAGCCCCGCGGCGAGCGCGGTGAGCGCGCTCCGCTCCGGTCCCTCTCCAAGAATCGCGAGGGCACCGCCGATATTCGCGTCCGCATAGGAACGCAAGAGCATCGAGAAGTTCTTGTTGGACACGAGACGTCCAACCGCGACCATGCAATCCGGTGGAAGAA
>NZ_JBFUMH010000326.1:0-2425 GCF_054049475.1 Microvirga sp. P5_D2
AAAAGGCTGCGCAGTGTCTGAAGCAACGCGGAGCCTGGTTCCTGTTCCTGCCGGCTTATTCGCCCGATATGAACCCCATTGAACAGGCCTTCGCCAAGATCAAGGCACACTTGCGCAAGGCCGAGGCGCGAACGTTCGACGCGCTCTGGCGCGCCCTCGGCGACATCTGCGATTTGTTTGAGCCGCACGAGTGTTGGAACTTCCTCAGGGCTGCCGGATATGCGTCCGTTTAACCGTCCGATGCTTTAGATGTCGCGCGCGGAACGGCCCGTGCGGTTGTTGACGATGCGGGGCAGGAGATCTTGCCCACGTCCGGCTGTCACGACCATGCGCTTGACCTCGCCACGCAGATAAGCCTCTAGGAATTTGTTGTAATCCTTGAAGGACACGCAACCGTTCGAGTCGCCGCGCGGCCCGAGCATGTAGGTATGCGCGAGGATGCCGTCGCGGCCGTAGATGGCGGCGCTGCCGCCGACCGGATTCATGCGGATCGCGCGCACGCCGTGGAACAATGCCTCGCGCTCGGTGAGAACATAGGTGCCGGGCGGCGTCGCGCCTTTCATGCGCACATTCACATGACGCGGATCGTCCAATTTGTCGCCGAGGCCGGAATGCGCCTCCAGCTTGTCGCCGTTGGGCATGTAGACGATCTTCGCCGAGATGTCATAGACGGCGGTGCCCGGCTCCGGCGCGAAGGGCGAACCGAACCGCGCGGTAGGATTGATGCTGCCCGTTCCCCGATCCAGGGCGGCATAGCTCAACGCGGCATCCGGCGGAGTCGCGGGCTTGRCGCCGAACAGCTTCTCGATGAACGAGCGGTCATCCGATGGGGCGGCCTGCTGTACGGGATCGGGCTGAGCAGCGCTTCTTCTGGTTGCGGGAACAGCCGCACTCGCCATCTGGCGCGGCTCGGGCGATGATTGGAGGCGGAACTCGGGCGGGCGCGGCACCGGCAAGGGGATCGGCGCAACCGCGATGACTGCCGCCGTCTTCATCTCCTCCTCGGACTCGATGTCCTCGGGCTGTTTCTGCGGAATGGCGGCGATGACAGGATCCGCGCTTGCCTTCGGTGTGCCGAGGATGCTGAACGCTGTCGGGGATGGCGCATGATGTGCGAGCTTGAAGGTCTGAAGCTTCAGTGCGGGCGCGGGATCGAACAGGGGCGAGACGCTCGCGGGCTGAGGCGATGCTGCGGCGATTTTCGGAGCGGGTTTCGGCAACGACGCCAGAGATGCCGTTGCTTCCGGGGTTTTGTCCCACAGGTCCGCGAAATAGGCCAGGGGGCTCAGCGAGATCGCCACGAGCAAGGATGTCGTGAAGAGACTGCGCCGGCTGCGGCGCCGGACATGACGGCCTGAGGAGGTGTAACGATGGGCCATGGCGATCTCTACGCAACAATTTGAGCTGCGCCCGGCATGCCCCGTCCCTGGAGACGAAAGCAAACCCTTGTGCGCCAAGGGCCGCCGCGCGCGAAAAGGCAATTTCACTGTTCGCCGATTAAACGACAGCTTGGTTAAAACATGGCTAACTGCGCTCGGGGAATTGGGCTGCCGTCCGAAGCCGCTGCCTGCCTGTTTGCCTGCCCTTTATCGGTATACGCGGCTCTCGTCAGGAGGCTTGTATTGAGATTGTATCCGTTATGTAGTGTGCACGCTTGCCGATCCTCTGTTGGCAGGAGAGGCGGATGGAAATCGATGACGTCAGCCCCGGTCAGAGGATCAGGTAATATCGCAGAAGGAGCCGCGCATGGATTTCCCCGTCGCCATCAAGGCTATTGACGCTCCGCAGCGTACGAAGCTTTCGAATTATCCAGAGCCGTTCGCTTCACGCATGAAGGGCCGCAGCAAGCGGCCACTCGGTGATCTCTTCGGGCTCTCGAACTTCGGCGTGAATCTCACGACGCTTGTGCCCGGCGCCGTCTCGGCTCTCCAACATCGCCACACCTTGCAGGATGAATTCGTCTACGTGCTCGAAGGCGAAGCGGTTCTCGTCACAGGCGACGTGGAAACAGTTCTGACCGCCGGCATGTGCGCCGGCTTCAAGGCCGATGGCATCAGCCACCACCTCGAAAACCGTTCGGATGCGCCGGTTCTCTATCTTGAGATCGGCGATCGCACGAAGGGTGACACAGCCACTTATCCCGCCGACGATCTCGCTGCCGTTGCCGGTCCGAACGGCTGGATTTTCACCCACAAAGATGGCTCGGCTTACTGAAGGATCCGAACATGCCGACACAAACAGAAAAGGCTGCGCTCTTCCGCAAGCTTCACGAAGAACGACGGGCGTTCATCATGGCCAATGCCTGGGATGCGGGCTCGGCCGGACGCCTGACGACGCTCGGCTTCGAGGCGCTCGGTACCACGAGCGCGGGTCTTGCCCTGTCCATGGGTGTGGAGGATGGGCAGGCTGGCCGGGAGGCGATCCT
>NZ_JBFUMH010000327.1:0-2414 GCF_054049475.1 Microvirga sp. P5_D2
GCGGTTCGTGACACCGGTCACGAAGGTGGCGCCGATGATCTCCGTTGAGCCGTAGCCAAGAACGATCGTGTCGGCATCCGGCCTGAAATCCCAAATCAGGTCGACGCCGTCGCCCTTCGAGTAGAAGTACGTGTCGTTACCGTCGTTGCCGTAAAGATTGTCGCCGATTGTGACGTTCGTAAGCGTGCCGGCAGTCCACCCGAGGCTACCATTGTCCGTTCCGCCCACGATGATGTCGTTGCCGCCTTCGCCTTGCATCTCATCGTTGCCGCGGCCGCCATGGATGATGTCATCGCCGTCGCTGGCTTCGATCAGGTCATCGTAAGTGCCGGCTGGCGTCGATCCGCCCGTGCCGGGCTCGGTCTTGACTGGTGTCAAGACCAGACTGGCTGTCGAGGAAGCCCGCTCGCTGCCATCGGAGACTACATAGCTGAACGAGACTGGACCGCTGTAATGGGCATCCGGCGTATAGGCCCACGTTCCGTTGCCGTTGTTGACGAGAGTTCCCTCTTTGGACGAGAGCGCCAGCGAGGAGACGGTTAGGACATCACCGTCGACATCCGAAGCCTTGGCAAGCAACTGTGCGGCCGTGATAATGATCGTCTGACCCTGCTTGCCTTCCGGGAGGATCACCGGGGCCGCAACTGGGGCGTCGTTGACCGGATCGAAGGTAATGCTCTGATGGGCGACCTTCGAGCTGCCTTTTCCTTCCACCACGTTATACGTGAGGCTGATAGGACCGCTGTAGTTCGCGTCCGGCGTGAGCGTGAAGGTACCGTCGCCGTTATTGACCACCTGCGCCTTGTCGGCCTTGAGGCCGAACACCAGGAGTGTGTCGCCATCGGGATCCGATAAGCCTTCGACGAGATCGGCGGCATGGACGATGTAGGTGGTGTCCTCCTGGCCGTGAGCCAGGATCTTCGAGGGGAAGCCGGTCGGTTCGTCATTGACGGCAGCGACCATCACGGTGACCGTGGCTGTTGTCTGGCCGCCCTGGCCGTCACTCACCGTGTAGGTGAAGCTGTCCGTGCCGTTGAAGTTTGGGTCCGGCGTGTAGGTGATCTTGCCATCGGTCAGCTTGACCGTGCCCTTGGCACCTTGGGACACGCCCGTCATCGTCAGCGCATTGCCGTCGAGATCCGTGTCATTGGCGAGCAGGTCTGCCACCGCGACCGTGAGCGGCGTGTCCTCGTTCGTGTGCCGCGTGTCGTTGGCAGCCACAGGCGCGTGATTGGGAGCCAGGGGAGCATTGGTGATGATCTTGTCGTCAGGCGTGTCGAGACGRAACCCGAAGGTTTGGCCTCCCAGGAGGTTGAGGAGAACAGGCTGGGTTGAGGCAGGATCATACAAAGTGAATGAGGCGCTTGTGACGCCGCGCGTTCCAAACTCGACAAACACGTCGTAAGGCCCGCCATGTCCATTGACGTTGCTGGAGTCACCATCCAGACCAGCTCTGTCGGCGGTGACACCGCTGCGAGTGACCAAGGCACCCTCAATCTTGAGCGTCGAACTCTCGTTGAGGTCGAGGCCCTTGATATTGAAGTAGAGCGCTTGGAGCGTGGAGAGGTTGGGATTTGAGCCGGGGACCACGCTCACGTCAAAAACCAACTTGCCGTTGATCTCCGTGATCTTGACGTCGACGTCTGACTTTCCGTCAGCATGAAGTGTTATATAGTTTAACGCCGCAATGTCGGCTGACGCGGCTGTATTCGTCGACATGATGCCCCCAGATTTTACATAGGCATAGTGCAGAACAGCCATTCCCGGCAAATGAATAGTCGAGCTATAGCTAACAACGTTGGGGAATAACCCGCCATGTTGCAGAATTGCTTCGGATGCCCAAGGTGCGCGCACACTTAGCCAACCAGGGTTTACTTCGTACTTCGGATCAGATTGCACTATTAGAGCGTATGGAGCACGGTCGTTTGTGAGACCGTGGCCCGGCTCTCTCGGTCGATTACGCCCAGGGCGAGGGCCGGACGCGCTATGAGTTCGACATGCTTCAGCACGGGCCGGTGCTCGGCATCAGCGCACGGTTCTGAGGCTAACCGCGGATAGCCGCGCCTGATTGTCATTTGTCGGACGCCATTAAGACTGATCCACTCAAGTCCACGAGACCTGAGGGTTTTCACGTTTTAATCTGATTCTTTCAGTGCCACACGAATACTAAGACAATACACTGTTTACCGTTACATCTGATTCACACCCCCTATCTATTTGATATCATTGCGGAATGCCATGTGCGAAGGCAAGTCTTTCCAAGGCATCATGCGATAGCCATCGACCATTGCGGTCTGAGCTATTAACCCGACCAAGCGCTCAGTCTGAAGCCCGTCATGAGTTAGATGAAAGTGAGATCGGGACATGCGACGCCGCGAAGCACCTCTATCCCTACGGACACGGCGGAGAAGTGT
>NZ_JBFUMH010000328.1:0-2397 GCF_054049475.1 Microvirga sp. P5_D2
AATGCCTTCAAAGCCCAGAGCTCTCAACTCGAGTGCGTCGACAAAGGCGTCGATGACGCGCACCGGGTTATCGTCGCTGACCCAGTCCTCCAGGCTTTCGGGAAATAGGGTGGTCTGGCTGCGATCCACGCCTTCAACAAAGCGCCTCATCGGATCCTCCAAACAGAGCGGGCAATCCTACCACCAACCGCGTTTTGACACAGCCTGGGTCAGGAGCCGAGATTGACTGTCCTTTAGGAACGTCCGGTTCCATGAGGATTGCTGCCTTCGGGCTTTGGTCTCAGGTGTGCCAATATGCGACATTTCTAGTCTTCAGGTGGAATTTCCCGGAAGGCCCTTTATGGGATAGGCCTTACTAATGGCCGGTGCCTGCTCGCCAGCGGCAGCAGGCACCGGCCATTGCTTATTTGCCCGTCTCGTCGAACACCTTGCGCAGGACCGCAATAGCGGTGTTTGCGGCCGGCCAACCAGCATAGAAGGCGAGATGCGTTACAGTCTCGACGATCTCTTCCTTCGTGAGCCCGTTTTGGAGACCCAGCTTAACGTGATACGGCAGTTCGTTGTGCCGATAGAGCGCGACGAGGCAACTGATCGTGATGAGACTACGATCACGCGGAGAAACGTCGGGACGCTTCCATGCCTCATCAAACAATACGCGATCGGTAAAATCACCGAAGGCGGGGGCGAAATCGCCGTAGTTCTCTTGCCCGGCGGTGGATTTCTCAGCCATTTCATAGCTCCTTGATTGCTGGTGTTGGTGGTGGGACGTGATCAGCCCTGAGTGGGGCCGGCGTCGTATTGCTCGTCGGTCACCGGATCGAGCCATTCGGCGTTGCAGCCGTCGAGGGCCTCGGTGATGGCGATGTGCGACATTGCGGTGGTCGCCGTGGCTCCGTGCCAGTGCTTGTGGCCGGGCGGACACCAGATCACGTCGCCGGCGCGGATCTCCACCTTTTCCTCGCCCTCGAACTGGGTCCAGCCACAGCCGGAGACGACGATCAGCGTCTGTCCGAGCGGATGAGTGTGCCAGTTGTTACGCGCACCCGGCTCGAACGTCACGAGTGCGGCGGAGGCGCGAGCGGGTTCCGGCGGCGAATTCAGCATGTCGATGCGGGCGGAGCCGGTGAAGTATGCGGCAGGTCCCTTCTGCGAGGGACGGCTACCTACCGGGAATATGGTCATGTCGCTTTTCCTTTCGTCAGCCGAACGTGGTCTTGGTTCCTGCAAAACGATATACGATATTGGCCGTCTAGCGATTAGGGCCATTTAGCGGCATGCAGCCATGAGGAATGCTCATCAATGCCGAAAGCTGGCATCGACGACCTGACCGCTTTCGTCGCCATCGCACGCGAGCGCAGCTTTACGCGCGCGGCGGCAAAGCTTGGCGTGTCACAATCGGCGCTCAGCCACGCCATGCGCGGCTTGGAAGCGAAGCTCGGCGTGCGCCTGCTGATCCGCACGAGCCGCAGCGTCGGCACGACGGAGGCGGGCGAGCGGTTGCTGCAAGGTATCGCCCCCAAGCTCGACGAGATCGAAGCGGAGCTGAGCGCAGTCACAGAGCTGCGCGAGAAACCCGCAGGCACCATCCGGCTGACTGCGACCGAATATGCCGCGAGCGCCATTCTGCTTCCCGCACTCCAGGGCTTCGCCAAGGACTATCCCGACATCCGGGTGGAGATCGCGACCGAGTACGGTCTCACCGACATAGCGGCCGAGCGGTTCGACGCTGGTGTGCGGCCCGGTGATATTGTCTCGAAAGACATGATCGCTGTTCGGATCGGCCCCGACCTGCGCATGGCTGTCGCCGGCTCCCCGGCCTACTTCGCCAATCGCGGGAAGGTGCGCACACCCAAAGATCTGACCGACCACAATTGCATCAATCTTCGCACGCCCACGCACGGGGGGGTATATGTCTGGGAGTTCGAGAAAGGGCGGCACGAGTTGAACGTGCGCGTCGATGGCCAGTTCGTATTTAACACCAGCACGATGATTCTGGAGGCGGGGCTGTCCGGGCTTGGTCTGATCTACCTGACCGAGGGGCAAGTACAGCCTCACCTCGACAGCGGAAAGTTGGTCCGCGTCCTAGAGGACTGGTGCCCTCCATTCCCAGGCTATCACCTGTATTATCCGAGCCGACGGCAGCCCACAGCCGCGTTTTCGCTTCTCGTGAAGGCCCTGCGCTACTTGGAGAGCTGACGGTCTGTGGGAGCGGCAATCCACTGGCTAAGACCGGATGCTTGTCCTCTGAACTGAAAGAATTACGGCTCTGGGTCAGGCAGGTAAGTCCATTCACTTTTCGGAATGTCTGGTTCCGTGAGGATTGCTGCCCTCAGCGTAGCGTCTCAGGTGTGCCAGGAGCGGTCCTTACTGGGTTCACGTCAGATCGCCCGGATGGGC
>NZ_JBFUMH010000329.1:0-2386 GCF_054049475.1 Microvirga sp. P5_D2
TGCCAGGAGCGAGGGACTTAAACAAGTCGAGCTTTGTGTTGAGTTAAGTGAAAATGGCAAGGTGTACTATTTTTTGAATGGGAATTTAGTAAAAACTTCGGGTGGGCTGTATAAGCTAAAAGATGACGCTAGTGAAGATTTAAAAATATTCTCATACTATGAGTTTCCTGTAATAGGTGTGACTAAGCTGGAAATGAAGGCGCAGGCGCTACAATTAGGTTTTATCAATGCGCTTGAAAAATCATGGTTTTGCTTCAATCCAATACATGGAACTCCATGCGGAACTTGCAATCCGTGCATATCAACCATTGAAGATGGAATGGGATACAGGTTCCCAAGGGAGTCAATTCGCAGATACCGAACAAGACATATAAGAAAGACCCTCAAAGCACCTTCTTGGATAGCCAGAAAGGTCAGGAAAAGTTTGCATAACTACCGGCTGATCTGACTTGCGAATTTCTCCCATTAGAGGATTTCCGTTTGAAGTCGTCAGTCGAGTTTGGCATTCGGCATCCGCCGCTAGCCCGCCCGGATTGACTGCTAGGAAGATAACGACCGGACGGTAGGGGCGAGAGTGGGACAAACGAGATGCTCCGAGTTGGACTCACGTCTGTTCAAGCACGGGAGGCTCGGTCCCTTATAAGGAGCCTCCATCTCGTGCATGCAGGATTGAGAATGGATACCGATAGGATGGCTAGACCTTCTTATGGTGCGTATGATGCGCTGTTCCGATCCATGCCTTCCGTGTCGGGACTCGCTGCGCGACGTCGCCACCGACTCCTTGCAACTGGTTCCGGTGGGCGGAACGAAGGCGCCGCGTTCCGCCGTGAGGGGCCGACCACGTCACCACTGGGTTTCCGGCATGCATCGTATTGCTATCACCAATGTTACAGGGGGCCGCAATCGTGGCGTCGAAGCCCTCGTCCGGTCGATCCTCTTTGGTCTGGAGAACTCGCTCCGGCGGGAGGATATGCGGATCTCACTCCATACCGGAGACGCGGATCATGATCGGGACTATTTCGGCCGTTCGGTCGATGCGGTGGTTGGTCCGTTCACGCTGCCGCGGGGACGTTGGCCACCGCGGATGCAACGGGCGACGTTCGACCTTGCCGCCGCCGCCAACAGCATCGGGATGAGCCGCGCGCTCCCGAAATCCTGGCGTGACCTCCTAGAGTCGGACTTGATCATCGCGACTGGCGGCGATGTGTTCACATCCGACTATCGCGCACTCTCTCATCATACCCGCTTCCTGCAAGCGTCGCGTCCGGTGGCGCTGCTGGCGCAGACGATCGGACCCTTTGTCGCGAAGGACGAAGCCCACTTCAAAGAGTCGATCAGAAACGTCGTCATTTGCACCGTGCGCGAGACGGAGACGCTGCAATACCTCGACTCGTTCGCCCCGGCCCTGAAGCCGGAACTCACGGCAGACGTGGCCTTCCTCCTGCCCGCGATCCCGAAAGCCGAGGCGCAGCGCATCCTGGAGGTCGATCACCGGTTCTCGTTGCAGGGGCGGCGCCTGATCGGGCTGTCGGTGAGCAACGGCATCCTGTCGTACCGCTCGGATGTGAATTCGCGGAACTATCTCGAGGAGATCGTCGCTTTCATCGATGCCGTGAACCGTAAGGGGTATTCGGTGGTTCTGATCCCGCATGTTCAGGAGCGCGGGCTCAAGAACAACGATCTGATGATCTGCCGTGAGGTCCTCCGGCGCTCATCGAACCCGTCCGAGAACGTGCTCCTCTCGTTCCCTCTGACTGCCTCCGACTTCAAGGGAATCATCGGCCTGTGTGAGGCACTTGTCGGCGCGCGGACGCATGCGACTATTGCTTCGATGTCGCAGGGAGTTCCGACGGTAGCGATGGCCTATTCCCGCAAAGCCTGGGGCATCATGCGGGACTATTACGGACGGGATCTCGCCTCGCTTCTCACCGTCGACGTGGCCGAGCTCGACCGCGAGCGCCTGATGGCTGGCCTCGAGGCCGCGATCGCAGCCGGCCCCACGGAATCCAGGGCCGCAGAGATGAGGAGGCGAGCAGAGGTCAATTTCGACCGGGTGGCTTCCTTTCTCAGGCAGCCGGCATAGGAGAGACCAAGCATCGGGAATATCTAGAGCGTGCAGCAGTTGCGTGGAAACGGGATAGCTGATTCCATCGGGCTGGTTGTTGTCGGCGGGGAGGCATCCCATGCCAGCTCCTCTGTCCCGAGACTTGCGTGGGCGGGTCGTGCGTGCGGTGGAAGGTGGATCTTCCATCCGATAAGCAGCCCTGCGCTTTGAGGTGAGCCCCTCTGCGGCGGTCAAACTGATGCGACGCTTTCGTCAAAGCGGCAGTCCGGCTCCAGCCCGCTTTGGTGGCCATCGTCGTCCCATCCTCGAGCCGCATGAGAG
>NZ_JBFUMH010000330.1:0-2365 GCF_054049475.1 Microvirga sp. P5_D2
GTGGTGATGTGGGATGGCGGATTGGAAACGCCATCGCAGGGTGAGGTGGTCCAGTTCGAGGAGACGATTGGCGAAACCGAAACGTGATATTCTGCGGCTACGTTAGCTTGAAGATTTGAATATCGGTGCAAAGGGCCTTGTTGAGGTCTTTCGATTCCGTGCCGGAACGAACGGAGACACGGGCAATCGCTGCTGCTGGCGTGTGCTCCAGGAAGTCTTTAAAGAAATGCCAGTGCACTCCGAAACGGATGAGTTTGCAGTAGGCGTCCTTCAACAAGCCTGCTTGTTCGAGTGCATCACGACTCGGGATGCGTTCAGCAGTAAACAGTTGCAAATGCGGCAGGCTTCCTTTCGGAAAGGCGCGTTTCCCAAGTTCCTTGATGTCAGCGAGGATTTCACTCGTCGTTATGGCGTATAGCGTCGCGCATTGCCAACTGACATGCCGTTGGCGTCGCCTTACCAGCCATTCGTCATTCTGCTCGTCGGTGTAGCCGAGAAGCGCGCCTTCCATCCGCTCAAGTGCGTCACTCCACGGATGCTTTTTTATGAGATTCTTGAGCATCATGAAGGCTGGGATACGCCGAGCCTCATCCTTCAACGCATAGTAGCGGGTCCATTCGCCTCGAATGATATGTCCATTGAGTGAGTAGGGCTCACAGAGCTCGCGCACCTCGTGTTTAACGAATGTTCCAAGCTCGACTTGTCGTTCAAACTCCTCTTCCGGCTCCCACATGTCTTGATCGTCGAAAATCATGTCATGGAAATAGGCGAGAGGCTTGAGGCCCTGTAGCATGAACTCAAGCTCGCGATTGGTATGGATCTTGTAGCTAAGCTCGCGAAGATGGGCGGGGAGAGCTTGATCCTCTTCCCTGTTGTCATTGGACATAACTGATCATGCCTTGGAAGCTCAAGAAGCCTTCAATGCTTCAGCGAAACCGCCATCGAGAACGCGCCGCTGCGGATCTTGTCGGCGAGCGTTGCGGCGTATTCGGCCACCGCGTCCTCGCCATAGGTCGTGACGAGTTCCGTGAAGGCTGCGAAGAGGGCGGCTTGGGCCATGCAATCGGCATCGAGCCCGTCGAGCTCGGCCTCGGCGAAAGCCTCGGTCACATAGCTTAAGGCGGCCTGCTTGATGGCGCTGAGTTCGGGCAGCTCGTTGAGAGGGACGTCGTTGTCGTTCATGATCCAGGCCCCTTTTCTAGGGGCGGCGCCCGGGTTCGGTTGATTCGACCTTAAGACATCGCGCCGTCCCGAGGCCAGCATCACCTTGCAACGAGGTTAACGCGAGGGGTAGTAGCCGGAAAAATGTGGATAATAAGGGGAGTGCGTCGTTTTTGCCACAATAGCGAAGGCACTTGCAAGCCCTCTAGCCGCCGTAGCGCCCGGTGATGTTGCGGGCGAGCTGCTCGCCCTCCTGCAGGAACCGGACTGAGGCCTCCTGCGCCGAGGGCGTGCACACCCGGTAGGTGAGGGCATAGGCCTGATAGCCCTTGTTGTAGGCGCCGGCGAGACGCTCCTTGCGTCCGGGCGTCGTGCCTTCCGTATCGAGGAGCACCTGCATGCGCCGGCCCCATTCCTGGGCGTCGGGCGCGGTGCAGAGGGGGCGCAGCATCGCGAGCGAGCCCATGATCTCGGCAAGCCGCAGCAATTCCTTCTCGTAAGGCGCCGGCGGCGGCTCGACCGCCGGCGCGGGCTCAGCCTGCTGCTGGGCGGGAGCTTGCTGCTGCGGCGCCGATTGCTGCGGACGCCGTTGCTGAGGCTGCGGGCGGAATTGGGGCTGGGGCCTGTATTGCGGCTGCGGAGCAGGCTGCTGCGGCACTGGCGCCCCGCGCGGCGCGCCGAAGAGGCGCTCGAAGAAGCCCTGGGCTGAAACCGGCTGGATCATAGCAGCGAGCACCGCGAGAGCGGCCAGGATGGGGCGCAGGGATTTCATGCGGGCGCATCCTCGCGGGCGAGCCTGAACGCCTGCTCTAGAATTCCGGCGAGGCCCTCGGTCATGGGAAGGTCGGCGATGTCGCGCAGCGTAACCCAACGGATGTCCTTTGCTTCCGGTCCTGTCTGGGGTTCGCCGGAAACCCAGCGGGCGGCATGGGCGGCGATCACGACATGATGCTTTATATCGCCCTTCTCATCCCTTTCAATGAACTCGACGGGGGCAATCAGGCCGATCAGCTTGGCCTTAACCCCAACCTCCTCGCGAAGTTCCCGCAAGGCGGCTTCGCCCAAGGTCTCGCCGGTCTCGACCATTCCGCCGGGAAGCGAATACAGCCCCTCGCTCGGCGGCTTGCCTCTCGCGGCGAGCAGGATGCGGCCGTCGCGGATCACCGCCACGGAGGCGGCGAGGATGGGACGCGAGGGATAGGAT
>NZ_JBFUMH010000331.1:0-2342 GCF_054049475.1 Microvirga sp. P5_D2
TGGGCGGCTTCGCGCACCGTAATTCGCTCCGCCACGACGTCCCGCAGAATGTGAACCCGATCGATCTCTGGCCGGCTCATCCCGATCACCGTCATCAGATCCAATCTCCCCAGCACGATCACCCAGGGAGAGTGACATTTGTAACGGGGAGAGGAGTGACCTTTCTAACGGGGTTCTACAGGCCGAATTTCGCCGAAGGCCGTTTATGGAACGGTTCTCTTCAATGTACATAGGTGTTGGAATAGAATTGGTCTTGGGCCACTCCGATCCGAGGTGATCGCATGAGGCGGCGGCAGTTCATCAGGATGCTCGGGGGCGCCGTGGCGTGGCCGTTGGCCGCCCGAGGGCAGCAGGCACCACCGCCGGTGATTGGGATCCTCGACAGCGGTTCGCCTGACGCGGATGGGGACCGTATGCGTGCCTACCGCAAGGGCTTGAGCGAAACCGGGTACGTCGACCTCCTTCGCCTAAGGAATCACGCTTCACGAGCGAGGGGAATCGCCCAGAGAGTCAGATGCCAGCGCCCTGGTATAAGCACCCGGAAATTCGGTCGCTGCGACAACTCCCCCAATGAACTCAAGCCGTCTCACTCGATCACATCGTCGGCGCTAACAACCAGCGATGACGCGATAGTGAGGCCGATCTCCTTTGCGGTCTTCAGGTTAATGGCCAGCGCAAGTCTCGTGGGCTGATAAATCGGGTGATTGGCTGGACTGGCTCCGCCCAGTATTTCGACGATYTGGCGTCCCAGTTGCCGCATGACGTCGTCGAGACGCGGTCCATATCCAAGCAATCCACCCTCGTGCGCAGTCTCCGGCCACTGGTAAATGTCGGGGATGTGCAGTGCGGCGGTCTTCCGGATGATGACGTGGCGGTAGGCGTGCAGCAGCGGAGAGGCGAGGACGTTGAGCGCGGCAGCTGCCTCGGCTTTCGCCATGTCGATCGCGGGTCCGATCTCTTCGCCCTTTTCGACGCGGTGGACCAGAAGGATGACGCCCCGGCTTCGCGCGGCTTCGGCGAGGACTTGAAGCCGTTGAGGACCCGTGGTCCGTGTATCGGCCAGCACCGAGATTCGAGGCGCGCCTGAAGTGAATTCGATCAGCAGCTCCTGACGTTTGCCGTCGAGGTCCGATGCGAGCAGGCTAATGCCCGTCGTATTGCCTCCCGGTTGCGCCAGGGAGCGGGCCAGGCCTTCACCGACCATGTCGTCGGTGATGGCAACAATCGGGACGCTCGTCGTCGCTGCTTGGGCTGCACGGGTTGCCTCGGGACCGGCGGTAACGATGGCGTCGGGGCTGGTTCGGACCAGCTCCAGGGCGGCGGCCGCAAGCTGCTGGTATCCGGCATTCCGGTCACGCCGATCAATGGTGAGATTTCGACCTTCGACGAACCCGTGCCGGCGCAGTTCGTCGAACACCGGATTGACTGGCGCAAGCTCGCCGGGGGAGAGGAAACCGATCCGATAAGTGCGAGATGCCGCCTGTCCAGCCGCGCGCCATGGAGCGGCCAAAGCCAGCGCGCCACTGGCGAACCCAATGAATTCCCGCCTTCTCATGAGCTTTCCTTGCACCTCGCGCAGCATACGGGCGCAGGAGCGACCCGCTCGACCAGATCAGCGGCCCAGAGGGCGGTGATCGCCGGGACGAGATACCGCTCGTACAGTTCTGCGGCGGTGCCTTCGAGTTGCCACGGCTCATGGTGGGGCATGTGATGGGCATCGTCAACTTGACGGGTTGAAACGGGTCAGCCCATCCGAAATCGACAGATCAGAAGCCGGCCGCGAGGCCAGTCACCTCGGCCCAGATCTTAATGGCTTCAGCCCGGGACTGACGATGAGCGGCGGCGTTGGTGTTAGCGGGGCGACGGAAGAGGTTTCCAACCTGATCGTGAATGGAGAGAAATCGCTGGGCCTGACCGGCTGACTTGAAGCGTTTCATGATCCGCTCACGTCGTCGAGTGGGCTGATGGCTATTCTCGGCACGATTGTTCAAGCCTTTATGCTGTCGGTGTTCAACACCGGGCATGATCTCTCGCTTGGCCGCACCGTAGCTGGCCAGTTTGTCCGTGATCATCACACGCGGAGCGGTGCCTTGCTTCTTGAGCAGCTTCCGCAGCAGGCGTTTGGCGGCCTTGGCATTGCGGCGGCTCTGAACCAGGATATCGAGAACGGCCCCGTGCTGATCCACAGCGCGCCAAAGCCAGTGCTTCTTGCCGGCGATGCTGATCGCAACCTCATCCAGATGCCACTTGTCTCCGGATGCGGGCAGACGGCGGCGGATCTGGTCAGCAAAGCTCTGACCGAACTTCAGCGCCCACTGCCGCACCGTCTCATGACTGAACAG
>NZ_JBFUMH010000332.1:0-2340 GCF_054049475.1 Microvirga sp. P5_D2
GCGTTGATGCTCCTATAGAGGTCAAGAGATTGCCGAGATTGCCGCGGGAGGCCTGCTGGTGCGGCACAGATAGCCGAAGATCTCCCGTGCGACAAAGCGCTTGAGACAGCGAATGATTTCCATCTTGCCCTTACCCTCTGCCGTTCGCTTGCGGACGTAGTCACGAGTGGGAGAATGGCTGCGCATCCGGCTAATGACCACACGATACAGAGCCGCGTTGGCCTGACGGTTGCCGCCGCGGTTGAGCCGRTGACGCGATGTCTTGCCGCTTGAGGCGGGAATGGGACAGGCGCCGCACAGTTTGGCGAAGGCTGCTTCGGAGCGAATACGCTCGGGATTGTCGCCCACCAGGATCAGCATCTCGGCCGCCGTGCCGGTCGCCATGCCATGAGCCTTCTTCAGAGTTGGGGCGCAGGCGGTGGTCAGTGCATCAAGGGCAGCATCGTGGCTCTTGATCTCAGCATCGAGCATCAGCCAACGTCGGGCCAGAGCGCGTAAGGCTGCTTTGGCCGAGGCTGTCGGATCGCTCATCGCGCCTGGCCGTAGAGCGGCCAAATGCCGGACCAGTGTCATCGTGCCGGTGAGCCCCTCAAGGCTCTCACGCAAGACAGCGGGAGCGTTGATGATGAGCGTCTTGAGCGTGACCATCGCTTGGGTGCGGCTCTTTACGGCGGTGTCGCGTGCTACCTTGAGATGCCGGATCATCTCGACCGAACTGGTGCCCGACTTCGGAGCCGCCGTTGCCTGGCCACTGAGAACAGCGCGGGCCGCGCTCTCAGCATCGAGCGGATCCGTCTTGCCATGCTGATGCCGGACTTGGCGATTGGGACGGTTGACCTCGATGACGCGATGGCCTCTCTCCTGCAGGAAGCGCGACAAGCCAGCTCCATATGATCCAGTCCCCTCGATACCAAAGGATTGGACTCGGCCGAACGAACAGGCCCAGGCCTCCAACTCCTGATAGCCTCTACGGCTCGCCGGCAGGGTCATCGCGCCAAGGTGGGCCCCCAATCTGTCGATGGCGACAGCAGCATGGGCCTCCTTGTGGGTGTCGACGCCGATGATGATCTCGGCGGGATCGGTGTCATGCATTCCTRGTCCTCCGCGGGTCAGGCCCTGGCGGGAACCTGCAGGCGGACAGGACTGTGACGGGACGAGTGCCCTCAAGCTCCTATCAAGTCACGCGACAGCAGACCGTCAGGTGCCGCCCGGAAGGCCGACACGTCAACGCAATGACACGCGGTCAATCATAACAAGGGTCAGGCCCTCCGAGCGGCTCTGATATTCTCACAATCAAAGCAGTTGCCTTTCCCGGACATCGAGATCCGGATGCCATGTTTCTTCAACTCCGCCTGATAAGCCGTCGCGCAATATTGGCTGCCGCGGTCCGTGTGATGGATCAACCCTTTCCCAGGTCGCCGGAGCGCCAGCGCCTTGCGCAGCGCTTCCAGAGCCAGTTCCTGGTGCAGCCGGTCACTGACCGCCCAACCGACCACACGCCGGGCGAAGAGATCAAGGATCACGGCCAGATAGAGCCAGCCCTCGCTCGTCCACACGTACGAGATGTCCGCAGCCCATTTCTGATTGGGGCGATCGGTCGAGAAGTCCTGGTCGAGGAGATTGGGAGCAACCGGAAAGGCATGCTGGCTGTCGGTGGTCCGTTTGAACCGCCGCGTCTGGCGAGCCTTGAGGCTGTTCTCGCGCATCAGCCGGGCGGTTCGACGCCGCCCAACCTCCAAGCCCTCGTCTTGCAGCTCGCGAGTCAGGCGTGGGCTGCCGTAGGTTCCGTTGGAACGGGCAAAGGCCGAGCGGATATGAGCCAACAGCACCAAGTCCTCCCGTTGTCGAGGACTGGCGAGACGGCTTCTCCAGGCGAAGTAGCCGCTTTGGCTGACACCAAGAACCTGACATAGACGCGTGACGGGGAAGTTCTCTTTCGCCGCATCGATGAAGCGGAACCTCATCGACTTCCCTCCTTGGCGAAAAAAGCCGTGGCCTTCTTCAGGATTTCTCGCTCTTGGCGCAGGATCTCGTTCTCGCGTCGCAGCCGCTTCAGCTCGGCCACCATCTCCTCTTGGCGGTCTTCGGGCGGAGCGTCGATCTCGCGCCCGCGGCGGCGATCCATCCAGTGGCGCAGGGTCGATAGACCCACGCCGAGATCCGCGGCAACCGCACGCTGGCTGCGGCCGCTGGTCAGCGCAAGCCGCACAGCCTCATCCCGAAACTCTTTCGTAAAGCGTGTCTGGGGCATGGAGATCCTCCTGCATCATAAGAGTGCTCTCCATCTTTTCGAAGCAAGCCCACCTTGCTCCCGTCGGGTGGTCCGACGATGTATTACGC
>NZ_JBFUMH010000333.1:0-2321 GCF_054049475.1 Microvirga sp. P5_D2
GTGAACGGTTCCGCTACTTTCGATGCCCATCGCGAGGCCGTGAAGCAGGCCGCCGTCGCGGAGCGCATCGTGCTCGCGAAAACGGATTTAGCCTCGGATCTGCAAACTGTCGCCGCCTTCCGTGAGCGTCTGCACCAGCTCAACCCCGGTGCCGCGATTCTCGATGCAGACGCGCCTGTGGAAGACATCATCGCCGGCGGCCTTTTCGGTCTCGACGGCAAGATTGCCGATGTGGCTGAATGGCTGAAGACAGAGGCCGTGGAAGAGGCGGAGCGGGCAAGCCATGAGCACCAGCACGGCCATCATCACCATGACCATCATGGGCACGACCACCATCACGACGTGAACCGGCACGACGAGCGCATCCGCGCCTTCTGCCTCACCAGCGATCAGCCCATTCGTCAGGGCACGCTCGACATGTTCCTCGATCTGCTGCGCTCCTCCCAAGGCGCGAAGCTGCTGCGCGTGAAAGGCCTCGTGGCGCTTGCCGAGGATCCGGAGCATCCGGTGGTCATTCACGGCGTGCAGCACGTGATCCACGTACCCGCCGTGCTGCCGCGTTGGCCCAGCGACGACCGCCGCAGCCGCATCGTCTTCATCGTGGACGATCTGGAGCGCGAGACCGTGGAAAAGCTCTGGAACGCCTTCCTCGGCAATCCCGCGATTGATCAACCGGATGCCGCGGCGCTTTCCGACAATCCGCTGTCGCTGAGACGCTAAGCCGCCATCTGCGAGCGCTGCGCCCAACCGGTCATGGAGCGTTCCGCATAGGCCGTGATCGCGTACATGAAGACGCCGAGCACTGCGAGCACCAGGAGCGCGGCCCAGACAAGCGGCACCTCGAAGGCGGCCGAAGCGCGGGTGAGCAGGTTGCCGATGCCGACATTCGATGCGTTCTGCTCGCCGATGACGGAGCCCACGTAAGCGAGCGTAATCGCGACCTTCAGCGAGCCGAAGAAATACGGCATGGCGCGCGGCACGCCGACCTTGAACACGATGTCCTTCTTCGAGGCGCCGAGCGCGCGCAGCACGTCCTCCATCTCGGGCTCTACCGTAGCGATGCCGGTGGCCACGTTGACGACGATGGGGAAGAACGAGATGAGGAAGGCCGTCAGCACCGGCGGCACCCATCCCACGCCGAACCAGAACACGAGGATCGGCACCACGGCGACTTTCGGAACCGAGTTGAAGCCGACAAGCAAGGGGTAGGTGCCCGCATTGATGAGGCGCGAGGAACCGAGCACCATGCCGAGCAGCAAGCCGAAGCCGACCGCGAGCCCGAACCCGGCCAGCGTCATCCAGAGCGTGTGCATGGCGTGATAGGCAAGCTGGGTGCGGTATTCCCACACGGCCGCGAGGATCGTGGAGGGCGTGGGCAGGATGAAGCTCGAAATCTGAAAACCGCGGCAGATTAATTCCCACAGAAGAAAGAAGCCGATGGTGAAGATGTAAGGAGCGAGGGTGAGTTGAGTCCTGGTTTTCATGAAATGCTCAAGCCGCCGAGCGTGCCTGCGCGATGTGCCCGCGCAGCTCATGGACGAGATCGGAAAATCCTGCGGTATAGGTGATTTCGAGATCGCGTGGACGTGAGAAAGGTACCTCGCGTTCCGCGACAATCCGGCCGGGACGCGCGCTCATGCAGAAGATGCGGTCGGCCAGGAATGCCGCCTCGCGCAGGTCGTGCGTCACGAGGATGATCGTGACCTTCTGCGCCGCGTGCAGGTCGCGCATCACGCACCACAATTCCTCGCGGGTGAAGCTGTCGAGCGCACCGAAGGGCTCGTCGAGCATGAGAAGTTTCGGTTCGTGGATGAGCGCGCGGCACAACGATGCGCGCTGCTGCATGCCGCCGGATAGCTGCCACGGAAATTTATCGCCCTGCCCTTTCAGGCCGACCTGGGCGAGAAGACTCTCAGCCCTCGCGACATATTCCACCTTATGCTTGCGCAATCTGGAGCGATGCGGCTCCACGATTTCCAGCGGCAGCAGGATGTTGTCGAGCGTCGTTCGCCAGGGCAGCATCGTCGGGTTCTGGAACGCCATTCCCGCGAGCTTCACCGGCGCACCCACCTGCTTGCCGTCGACGATGACCGTGCCCTCGCGCGGAAACTGCAAGCCGGTGGCGAGCTTCATGAGCGTGGACTTGCCGCAGCCGGACGGCCCGACAATGGCGGCGAACTCACCTTCGTCGATCTTGATGTTCAGATCCTTGACCGCAGGCACGCCGTCCTCGGCCCGGGCATAGACATGGGTGACGTTGTGAATGTCGACGAAAACCGGCAAAGGGCGCTCCGCTTATTCACCCTCCCCTTGAGGGGGAG
>NZ_JBFUMH010000334.1:0-2312 GCF_054049475.1 Microvirga sp. P5_D2
CTCTATGCTCACTGAATAAGCCGAAGCGCTCCGACTTTGCGACACCAACAAATTTCGGTTGCCATCACTGAACAGGTTGTTAGGACCTTACGCTTTAGGGCGGCAATCCTGCGGCCTTGGGTTTGTCTGCACCATGTCGTCTCGCGCCGCCATTCTTTCGCCATTCCGCTCCAAGCCGAAACGCGGCTTGGCTCTCGGCCTTGGCATTGCGGCCGCTCTAATCGCCTGCACCGGCGCGGCGTTCTGGATCGGGACCGAGCAAACACACGAGCTGACTTCCGAGACTTATGCCGACCAGCGCCTGCCGCTCATCAACTCGCAGCTGAACGAGGCGAAGCCCGGCTTCATCTTCCTGGCTGGCGATTCCCATTCCGAACTGCTCAACACGACCTACAGCCTGTGCGGCAGGGAACTGGTGAACGGCGGCGTCAGCGGCGCCAAGGCGGAACTCTACCGCGACTTCGTCAACAGGCTTGCCTTCAAATCAGCGCCCGATGTGGTGGTCTATTCCATCGGCACGAACAATCTGCTGCGCAAGAAGAAGCCATTGTCGGATGCTCCCACGCGCGAGTTCACGGAAAACGTCGCCCACACCGTCGCGGCCTTCCGCAGGAAAGCACCCCGTGTGATCGTTCTGGCGGTTCCGCCGATCGGCACGGAGTTGAAGGACAAGTTCGAGATCGGCGCAGCGAGTGCTTATTCGCAGGCCCTGCGGAGTGCTTGCGAGCGCGCGGGCTGCGAGGTCATGGATCCTTATGATTTCGCCCGCGAGGCCGATGGCAACACGGCGCGTGCACAGGCCACTCGCGACGGCATTCACCTGACCTCCTATCGTGCGGTCCAGGCGCGGCTGGAGCAACTCCTCTGCCTTAACGGCACACTCTGAGGGAGGGTACAGGCTTGCCAATCGCGCTGATCGGGAGCATGGAAACCATGTTCCTTGAAGCGAGATGCCTTCCATGTCCCAACTCGACCAAGTCCTGTCCAAGATCGACGCCGATTCCGATGCCGCCCTGGAGCGCCTGTTCCAGTGGCTGAAAGTGCCTTCGATCTCCACCGATCCCGCCTACAAGGATCATTGCCGCACGGCCGGCCAATGGCTTGTGGACGAATTGAAAACCATGGGCATCGAGGCCTCCTTGCGTGAGACCGGCGGCCATCCCGCCGTGGTTGCTCATGCCACGGGCGAGACCAAGCCGCATGTGCTGTTCTACGGCCATTACGACGTCCAGCCGGTCGATCCGCTGGAAATGTGGGACCGCCCGCCCTTCGAGCCGTCCATTATCACCTTGGCCGACGGCCGCAAGGCCATCAGCGCCCGTGGTTCCGCCGACGACAAGGGTCAGGTCATGACTTTCGTCGAGGCCTGCCGCGCGTGGAAGGCCGTCACTGGCTCGCTGCCGATCAACGTCACTTTCCTCGTCGAGGGCGCGGAGGAGGACGGCTCCAAGTTCCTTCCCGAATTCATCGAGGCCAACAAGGACGAGCTGAAAGCCGATGTGGCCCTCGTCTGCGATACCGGCATGTGGGACCAGGACACGCCTGCCATCACTTCGTCGCTGCGCGGCATGGTCTATGAGGAAGTGATCGTGCGCTGCGCCGATCGCGACCTGCATTCCGGCTCCTTCGGCGGCGCTGCGCGCAACCCGATTCACGTTCTGTCCAAGATCATCGCCGCCATCCACGACGAGAACGGCCGTGTCACGATTCCGGATTTCTACGAGGGCGTTCCCGAGACCCCGACGCAGATCCTGGAGCAGTGGAAAGGTCTCAACCTGACGGAGGAGGATTTCCTCGGACAGGTCGGCCTGAAGCATTCCGCCGGCGAGAAGGGCCGCATGCTCATCGAGCAGATCCAGTCCCGCCCCACCTGCGACGTGAACGGCATCATCGGCGGCTATACGGGCGAGGGCACGAAGACAGTCATTGCAGCGGAAGCGAGTTGCAAGATCTCCTTCCGCCTCGTGGGAGATCAGGACCCCGGGAAGATCTCCGAGAATTTTCACGCCTTCGTGCGCGAGCGCATTCCCGCCGATTGCTCGGTGGAATTCATCATGCACAAGGGCTCGCGCGCATTGGCGCTGCCGCACGATTTCCCGGCGCTCACCGTCGCGAAGGCGGCTTTGCACGACGAGTGGAAGAAGGAGCCCATCGTCATCGGCATGGGCGGCTCGATCCCGGTCGGCGGCGATTTCAAGCGCACGCTCGGCCTCGACACACTCTTCGTCGGATTCGGATTGGATGACGACCGCATCCATTCGCCGAACGAGAAATACGACCTGAAGAGTTTCCACAAGGGTACGGGCTCCTGG
>NZ_JBFUMH010000335.1:0-2254 GCF_054049475.1 Microvirga sp. P5_D2
TGCCAAGATCACGCGCGGCGTAGACGTGCTCATCGCCACGCCCGGCCGCCTGCTCGATCATTTCGAGCGCGGCAAGCTGCTGCTGACGGGCGTCGAGCTTTTGGTGATCGACGAGGCGGACCGCATGCTCGACATGGGCTTCATCCCCGATATCGAGCGCATCGTGAAGCTCGTGCCCTTCACGCGCCAAACCCTCTTCTTCTCGGCGACGATGCCACCGGAAATTCAGCGCCTGGCCGATGCCTTCCTTCACAATCCGGTGAAGGTGGAGGTGGCCCGCGCCGCTTCGACGGCAGCTACGATCACCCAACGCCTCGTGGCGACGGGCCGCGAGGATTTCGAAAAGCGCGAGACCCTGCGCGAGCTCATCCGCGGCGCAACGGACCTTCAGAACGCAATCGTCTTCTGCAATCGCAAGCGCGACGTCGCGGTGCTTCATCGCTCCTTGCAGAAGCATGGCTTCGGCGCAGTCGCGCTTCATGGCGACATGGATCAGCATGCCCGCATGGCGGCGCTCGACAGCTTCCGCACCGGCGAGATGCCGATTCTCGTAGCAAGTGACGTGGCTGCTCGCGGTCTCGACATCCCGACAGTGAGCCATGTGTTCAATTACGACGTGCCGCATCATGCCGAGGACTATGTGCACCGCATCGGCCGCACSGGYCGCGCCGGCCGCGCGGGACAAGCATTCACCCTGGTGAGCCCCGGAGACGAGAAGTCGCTTTCCGCCATCGAGAAGCTCATCACCACACCAATCGAGTGGGAAGGCCCGACGCTCGCCGAGCGCCCAGCCTCAGAGAGTTCCTCGCGCCGACGTGGCGGAGGACGTGGCGGCCGCGAGGGCCGTGACGATGAACGTTCGTCCCGTGGCCGCAAGGTCAAGGTCCGCTCCGGTTCCGACCGCCAGCGCCCGTCACCCGAAGAGCCGGTGGAAGCCCCTGCCCCCAGCGCGCCGCAGTCCGTGGAGCAGGAGCGCCGTGCCCGTCCCGAGCGGGAGCGCGAGCGTCAGCAGCCGAGAGGCGATCAGCGGAACAACCAACGCCGCCCCCGCCGCGACGACGACAACGAGCCGTCGGTGAAAGGCCTGGGCGATCACGTGCCGGCCTTCCTCATGCGTCCTGTCACGATCAAGAAGTCTTGAAGTCGTGTGGATTAGCGGCCAGACCAGCTAGAGAGCCATAGCGACCTCTCATCCTCTTAGCCAACTACAGTCGGAAGTGATAAATTGGCGAGTGGGGGCACGGGAGCAGTGCCATGCGGTTTCTCGTTGGTGTCGCCATCGGGCTTGTCCTCGCAACCGGAGCATGGGCTGAAACATCCATATCGGGCCCGCCCCCTGTCGCAGTCGAGAAGGTGGATCTTCAGGCTGCCGCTCGCCCTGTCGGAGGGCTCATGGCCCGCAAAATGCGGGAGCGCGGCGAGGAGCCGAAACCCACACTAGGAGACCGGATCGAGGGGCACTTGGCAAAGCCTAGCGGCGATGGTCCCTTTCCGGCCGTCGTGGTGCTCCCCGACTGCATCGGCCTGACCCCCTTCATTCGCGAAACGCTCACGGCGCAGCTGGCGTCGTGGGGCTATGTCACCCTCGTGGTCGACAGTTGGACCACCCGACATGCGCAAGCCGGTTGCTTCCTGAACGGTCAGGAGGCTCCCGGTGTCGACCGAATTGCTGACGCTTATGGCGGGCTCTTCTACTTGAGCGGGTTGCCGTTCGTGCAGCGCGACCGGGTGGGTCTCTTGGGCTTCGCGACTGGAGGCGTCTTTGTCCTCACTCTTGTCGAGCCGCAGACGCAGTCGAGCGTGGTCAACGACCAGAACCTCAGCTTCAAGGCCGGGGCCGTGTACTACGCACCTTGTGCCGCGCTGGGGCTGATCCAGAAGCCTGCGTTTCCGCTATTGATCCTTGCGGGGCGAGATGACCGGCGCACAGGAGTGCAAAACTGCGAAGAGGTCGCGCGACCAGCGAGTGGAGGAGGGAATTCTATCGAGGTTCAGGTCTATCCGGATGTGAAGCACGGGTTTGCCGATCCGCACTGGGGAGCGAGTGGAGAGATCCTCGGGTTTCCGGCAGCCTACGATCCCAAGGCGGCTGAGGATGCGCTGTCACGCACTCACGAATTCCTTGATCGTACCATCAAGGGAAAGTCGCCCTGATAGCAGCTGATGATGGAACAAATGTTTACTCGTTATCTAAATTGGGCAAACTTCTGGACGAACTGGAAGAGGCGGGCATTGCAGACGGCCTCTGCGGCCT
>NZ_JBFUMH010000336.1:0-2169 GCF_054049475.1 Microvirga sp. P5_D2
AGGCAACACTCGATGATCATGGAGTACATCAAGAAGAAACACGCATCACTCTTCTCGTCTAGAGCCCTACTTGAGAGAGAACAAAGCAATAATCAACGATTTGCCATTCTTTGTCGCGACAGCGGGAAGGTGTACTACTGTACCGATCCAACAAATGAGATGGCCGAGGTCGGCTTGGCCTCTTTTTACGAGGGTATATCAAAGTCCATATGGCAACCTAACTTTGGTGATGTCCCACCATTGGTAGTCTTCACGACAGAAAGAGTTCTGTCGCTTCTCTCCGAGTACAAGCTAATCAATGGAATTCTGTGGGAGCTCCAGCGCCGCAACGGTAAAGGGCAAGCCGCATCAGTGTCGATAGCGTTCGACAGTTCGGACGTGCCAGAGGTGTGTTTCACAGCCGATGAAACTGCGGGCCATGCTCCGCATTTAACGATGATTACTACCTCATGGCTGGTCGAAGACACGCAACGACCTCATGAAGATCACCTCGATAACCGAGTCCGGGCTGGTTGGCATGCGCGTTTGTTATTTCGAGTACCTTTTGATCCGCCATCCTTGATTACAGTCGATGGCTTTATGAGTGAACTCCGAGTTCCCTTGCGTGAACGCTCCTATGGTGCCTCAGTCGCCGGTGTTCGATCGACCGCCGTTCAGTCCCTGCGGCGCCGACTTGCTAACGTTCAAACCTACAGCAAACTTGTCGCAGATATTGAGAATATACTTCCGACTCGCAAGTCGAAGAAGAAGGACGTCGGGATCGTTCTGCCAGTCCTATCATTTGGCGGAGTAGAAAAGGTAGCGCTTGCATACGCACGAGCCATGGCCGCTAAGGGTGCAAGCATACACATATTTGTATGCGGACAGAATCGAGCCCTGTTGACGTCCGATGTGGTCTCGCTAGCGACTAGCATCACTTTATTCGATGACAGAGGCTTCAAATCGTACGCGTCAACAAGCGACGATAGTGACTATCTTGGAGCTCCGTTGCCTAAGTGGGCCGATGAGGGAGATATCAATGCCGCAATCGGTCTACTCAGCACAATGGATATCATCATCAACTTCAATGTTACCGAGTTCAATGTCATTATGGCGAAGCTCCGGCGCTTAGGGATAAGGACGGCTACTTCGCAGCACTTGGTCGACGTCACTCCGTTTGGGCAACCTCAGGGAACACCGCACCAAATCCTAGCATTTGAGCATGCATATGACGACGTCATCGTTATATCGCGGCAATTACGCGACTGGTTTGTAGGAATGGGCGTACCACGAGAAAAGATTGCTCTCGTACAGAATGGTCCAGGATATGAGCTCGACACGAAGGTTCGGAGTCGTATTGCAGGTCGCAAAATCGAGGGCGCTACGCGATCTCTACGGGTGCTCTTTATGGGTCGGTTTGATCGGCAGAAGGGACTCGATCGCCTTTCAAAGCTAATATTACAGTGCGAATCTGAGGATCTTGGATTCGAATGGCGGATTGTTGGTAGCCCTGTCCTTGGAGATGAGGCAATCGACTTAGCAGCAATTGCCAAACATGTCTGCCCAGTTGCAACAAACCCTCGGTCTTTAACATCGCATTACGAATGGGCAGACGTTATGATCCTTCCCTCGCGGTTTGAGGGAGTACCACTATCAATTCTAGAAGCTGGCCGAGTCGGTTGCATTCCGATTGCAACTCGCGTGGGTGCCGTTGATGAAATTGTGGTAGATGGTAAGACAGGTTTCTTGCTTGATAATGAGGCCGCAGAGAATGACATTGTTGAAAGTGCTAAGACAATACTAATGAAGCTTAGAGATGACAAAGCTCTGCGAACACAGATATCAWAGAATGTCGCCGCAGAGTTCTGCCATTACGATTGGGCAATGACAACTAAGCCACTAATTGAACGCTTCAAGCTTTAAGTGAGAGTCCATGTTACTCGCTACAGAAAATGTACTGCCCGTAATGTTTGACGGGAACCTAAAGTATCTTATCACTGCTGATCAAGCAGCGTCTGGCGCAAACCTCTTTGGAGGGATTGACCTTTGTCCTATAATCATCCGTAGGATAACTTCCGGGCAGTTTTGTGCAGCGCTCATCGGAGATGATCCAGATACAGAGAAGCTATCTGAAGTGAGTGCGTTGCCGAGTCGCCTTGTTGCGATCATTTCAGCGGGTGAGGACGATGA
>NZ_JBFUMH010000337.1:0-2136 GCF_054049475.1 Microvirga sp. P5_D2
GCAGAGCCACGCCGCCGCCGGGAACGATGCCTTCTTCCACCGCAGCGCGGGTGGCGTTCAGAGCGTCGTCAACGCGGTCCTTCTTCTCCTTCACCTCGACCTCGGTCGCGCCGCCGACGCGGATCACCGCGACGCCGCCTGCGAGCTTGGCGAGACGCTCCTGGAGCTTCTCACGGTCGTAGTCCGAAGTGGTCTCTTCGATCTGCGCCTTGATCTGGCCAACGCGGGCTTCGATGTCTTCCTTCTTGCCGGCGCCGTCGATGATCGTGGTGTTCTCCTTCTCGATGCGAACGCGCTTGGCGCGGCCGAGCATCGGAAGCGTCACAGACTCGAGGAAGATCCTCAACGGGATCTTCTACGTGCTGCGTTGCGGGATCGCCTGGCGGCTCTTGCCCTCCGATCTGCCGCCCAAGAGTACGGCCTTTCGTTGGTTCAGCCTGTGGCGGGACACTGGCCTGTTTGAGACCATCAACCATCTGCTGGTCATGGCTGATCGGGAGCGGGTCGGACGGGAAGCCTCGCCCACCGCCGCTGTGCTCGACAGCCAAAACGTGAAGACCACCGAGAGCGGCGGACCGAGAGGCTATGATGCGCGCAAGAAGGTCAAAGGCCGCAAGCGTCAGGTTATGGTCTACACCGATAGGCGCGGTCTGATCCTGGAGCCGCAGCCGGCGGACATTTAGGACCGAGACGGGGCCTGTGTGGTGCTGCGCCTGTCGCGGCGCGCATTCCCGTTCATCGCCACAGCATTTGCCGACAGCGGCTATGCCGGCGAGACCCCGGCCCAGGCGACCGCGATCCGCATCGAGATTGTCAGAAAGCCGCCCGACCAGGTTGGCTTTGCGGTGCGCCCTCGCCGCTGGGTCGTGGAACGGTTCTTCGCTTGGATCAAGCGCAATGGTCGGCTCTGGAAAGACCCGAGGCGACGCTGACTTCAGCTCGAGCGTTCCTTTACGCAGCATCCGTCATGCCCCTCATCCGCCGCTTGGGACGGTGTTCATGATTTACGGGACGAACTCTAAGGCGGAGTACTACCTCTAATCAGCGGCAATAGTTTCTTCCATGTAATATGGTGGAATGYCATTATGTAGGACTTCGTTGGTCTGTGGGGCTTTCTAAGTTCCCGATTAGTAATAAGGCACCTAAGTTCATCTAAACTCGTGTAGACATTTCGAATAACGGCTGGCGGCACCCTCTGCAATGTAACGAAGGGATCACCTGATGCGCCTCATCGTTCAAATGCTAGCACTCGCGCTCATTTCTACACCAGCGCTTTCACAAACTAACTTATATGATAACTGTCTCGGCATTATATCGAGCGGTCTGAAAGAATACAGCATCTCAACGGAGTCCTCTTCCTACCAAGATCAAGTATACGATAAATATTGTGACGCCAAAGGTTCTCTCAAGAGTGTCGACGCAAGCCTCGACATAGTAGCAAAGGTCATCTCTATAGGCGGAAAGTATGGTTCAAAAGAGCAAGTTATGCAGAATTTTTGTAGAGATTACAGTCGTGGAACTTCCTCTAAGTCTGCCAGAGACCTCTATACCGAAAAAACTGTCTCCAGAGCCTACGACACGCTGGATGTATGCATGGCCATGGCGTCCACCGGCGCTATTGCGAAACCTACCGTCGAAAGTATTGAGCGAGCAAATTTCTTCCTTGCGCCGGGCTACAGCTCAATTGAGGTCAAAGGAGTCAGCACCTCCAGCAACGTGACCTGTAAAGGGCATGATCCCACCAAGGAGCCCCAGTCAATAACATTCAATGAGGATTTTCACGTCACTCTTACGCAGGGCAAAAGCCTATCAATGGTCTGCACGCGCACGCCAACAACGGACAGCGCGGGAAATCAAGTATTTGCGGAAGGTATTGTGACGTTAATGACGGACTTCCGTCCGAAGGGAAATCTCGTACTTTTCATGCCGGAAGATACAAAAGTTGCACCAAATCTAGCAAGCGCTCTCCAGGCCCAAGCAAGCACACTTAGAGGCCAAATCACGGAGCTCGCTATGCTAAACGAAGCATTGGTCAAAGGAGTGAATACGGAATTTTCGAAGCTCGACAATGTGGGCGCTGCTCCGAACTTCATGGTTGACGATGTTTTGACTATAGGCCCCTATGGCGGGCCAGGC
>NZ_JBFUMH010000338.1:0-2084 GCF_054049475.1 Microvirga sp. P5_D2
GGTACCTTCTCTGCAACTCAAGGCGTCTCAGCCAAGAGCTGAGGCGCCTCATAACCGGAAGGGCGCTGTCAACTTAACGGCCCGAGTAGATCCACTCCTGCTGGAGGGTCAGATCAGAGGTCAGTAGCAATGCCCGAGATCTCGGCCCGGCGTTGTCAGGTTAACCCGGAGATGAGATTGAGCGGTGTAAGGGTGGCCCGGCATGACCAAGCCAGGTTGAGTTCGTTAGATGACTGATTTCGTCTCAATTTGCCCAAGGCAGTTAACCTAACAATGCTGCCGGGAGAAAAGAGCCAGAAACGGTGTATAGGACAGCCGGGATTCTCCCCCGGAGACTTGGACTTGCCCCAGCCGATTTGGGCTAAGCCTTTGATAAGTTCCCGTCTCTGACGCATCTGAAAATGGCGGGAGTGTGGGGAAAGATGGTGGGCCCGGCAGGAGGCGATGCCGACTCACGGGGTCCTTGCTGCGCAACGGTTTCAGCGCCGTCGCAAGCCCCGTGTTACACGCAATGTTCAACAGTGTTCAACACCCCCTGAAGGATCAGTTAGCCTTTTCTTGTGGGCGCAACCCCTGTCTCGCCTGCCCCGGTTACCCACAACGGGACCCGGCGCCCAGGAAAGTGCTGAGAGTAGGCTAAGTCACTGATTTCAGCTGCTGAATCGTTGTGAGAGGATAAGGATTCCTGCTCAGAAAGAGGGATCTGATGGCGACGTACTTCACGGCCGACACGCATTTCGGCCACGACAACATCGTGACTAAGTTCTCAACTTCGCGGCCCTTCGCCAGCATCCAAGAGCACGACGAAGTCCTCATCGCCAACTGGAACGAAACGGTCAGCCCAAACGACGAAGTTTATCACTTGGGTGACCTCGCCTATCGCTGCCACCCGCGCCAGATGCGCGAGGTCTTTGACAGGTTGAATAGGGTGAAGCATTTGGTGATGGGCAACCACGACACCGGCGCCACGAAGTCCATGCCGTGGGCGTCCGTGCATGAGCTCGCCCAGGTTGCCGTCGACGGTCGCCACCTCGTGCTTTGCCATTACTCGCTCCGCGTATGGCCCGGCATGCACGCCAAGCCGTCCCGGCGGCCGGCCATTCATCTATATGGCCATAGCCACGGCAGTTTGGCGGGCTGCGAGTTGTCGGCGGATGTTGGGGGTTTCTGTCGCAAATTCAGTTTTTACTTGCCTATCCTGGTGAACTCGCGCCGACCGGCTGCTGTGGAATCAACGGCTTAGCGCCGCCACCATGACCGAAAATGGCGCTGAAAAGTGCCTATACTTCGAGTTTGCGACATGTGTGGACGCCCCGCGAGACGCAAGAGAAATCTTCGGGTTTGATGCAGCGCGTGGTCAGGGCTGACATGTGTGCGGCCTCTACTGCGGCTCACATGCCGCGGGCCCGGATGGGAGTTTGCGGATCAGGTCCAAATCAGAACCACGTGCTTGGAGCACCTGTCGCAAAGCTGGTTTTCCTGATCCCGTCTCAGTGACCGTTGCGCCATCTCTCTCCTTCGATCTTCCCACGCCCCTTGGCTCTCTCGGCAATCTCGCTGTCCAGACGGGCGATCTGCTCGTCCAGTCCCCGAAGTGTCTCGATCAGCATCCGGAGGATTGGCCGCAGAGTCTCATTCCGAGGTTGCACCGTTGACGCCCGGATCCTGGAGTAGGTTGCTTATGTCACCTGTGTGGAGGAAAACGGCCTTGCTTCCGACCGAAACCGTACCTTCGCCAATGTGCGTGAGCACTGCATCATCTCAGCCAAGCCGAAATAGCGATGCCGTATTTATAGTACCAGCGCGCGCAGCAGGATAATCTCGATCGCAAAACGGCGGCGCTTGAAGATCGAGAACAGGACGGCTTTTCGATCGACCGCCTCTTTTTATCCCGCCAAGGTTAAGACAACGGCTCTTCCGTAACAGGGTCTCTTTATCTTCTTTGCGCCGCTACCCCAAACTCCATTGGCGGCGTCCCAGCTTCATGGGCTCCCATATCCGGCGCCGAACCAGTAAAGAGGCCTGTGAAATTTGGTATTACGGTTCCTTGATCATAGCCCGGGCTGCTTGGTGCTAGAGAGAAC
>NZ_JBFUMH010000339.1:0-2033 GCF_054049475.1 Microvirga sp. P5_D2
TAGAAGATAGAAGATGCCGTTGAGGATCTCGCGCCAAGACCAGCGCCGAGGTCGCCCGCGGGTGCGGGGCTCGGGCAGAAGCGGCTCAATCAGCGCCCATTCGGCATCGGTCAAATCGGTTTCGTATCGCAAGCCGTCGCGGCTATACTGCCGCCGAGTGGTCGGGGTCCACATCGCGGGCTTCCAAGTTAGGCTTCAGCACCCTCTTGGAATCACGGCTACCCTGACCACTCAACCCCTTTTCGGGACGGGCTCTTAGGCAAATCGCTTATTAATTTGATCCGATCTGCCCGCAACGTATTAGGTTATCCGTGTGCCAGGGGCTAAAATCGACTCTCTCAGTCTGGAAGGCAGGAAGTTAGAGCAACGTACCCAAACATGAACACTGCCTGTCCGGAAAAACGTAACTTTAGTAAAGACATAGAACATGCCGCATTTGGCGGACCTGACAGGCTCAGGCTCATGACCTGCACACCGCGCTCAGCCAGGGCTTCAATGGTGACCACATTTCCATAATTTCTCGAAGGTGATCCCGGACTCAGGCCTCCTAGTGGTTCGGCACGACAGTAATCACTTGCCTTTCTTGCAATTGTTTTCGATGACCTCATTCCCTTTCGATCACGATGACGAAACCCTCCGCTGCCTGGCGCAGGCCCTCACCGAGAGCGGGCAGGCCGTGTCCATCTTCGACGCTGACGACAACCTGCGCTACGCCAACAAGACCTACCGGGGCATGTTCCTCGGTGACTATGATGGTCCTTTCACCTTCGCCGGCATCACCCGCCACGCGCACAGGAACGGGCTTGGCGTGCGGATCGACGACGATGACGTCGAGGCCTTCCTTGCCCGGACCGTGCCGCGGCGCCGGAGCGTGCCCCGCAAGTCGTTCGAGACCGACCTCGTCGATGGCCGCTGGTTCTGGATCGATCACACGATCCTGCCAAACGGCTGGGTGCTGTCCGTTGGCGCTGACATCACGGCCCTGAAGAACAACGAGAAGTCGCTGCGCCAGGCCCACGAGGCGGCCCTTGTCGCCTCCCAGACCGATCAGCTCACCGGCCTGCCGAACCGCCGCCACATCCTGGACCAGCTTGATGCGGCGCTGGCCGGACACGAGTCTGCGGGCTCCGGCCTGTGCATCGCCGTCATCGATATCGACCACTTCAAGGCCATCAACGATGCGCATGGGCACGAGGCGGGCGACGCCGTCCTCGAGCGTTTCGCCCGATCCTGCCGGGAGAGGGTGTGGGCACAGGATCGCTTGGGCCGGACCGGCGGAGAGGAGTTCCTGCTGCTGCTGCCCGAAGTCAGCCTTGAGGATGCCGTGGGTATCATCGATCGTGTCCGGAACGGCTTTCCTCCGGCGGTCCTGGGGCACAGTGAGCTCGAACTACCTTGCACCTTCAGCGCGGGTGTGACTGAGGCCCTGCCGGATGATGATCGCAGCTCCATCCTCCGCCGGGCGGATCGGGCCCTGTATGCCGCCAAGGAGGAGGGGCGGAACCGCACCAGGATCGGCTCCGAAGGAACGCGCTGAGGGGGCCGATCACCTCATGTTTTGCATGCGGGCAGCGTCGTTGATCAACGTACTGCCCTTGAGCGACCAGGACGTCGACGATCCGGTACTCAGGATGGAAGGTGCGAGATGCCGAGATCGAAAGGATTCCGCCTGCCGCCTTCCTCCAGCCGCCATGGTAGGAAGGTCAGTTCATGGCACAGGGCTGACCTTAGCCGTACTTCTGCACTGCTGGGATGAGCGGACCTTCGCACCAACATCCGCTACTACTCAGTTTGACCGAGGCCGTGTCAAAACGCAGATCGCGATCGACTGAACTCACCCATGTTGTCCTCTGATCGGCGGGAGCGCGAGAGCCAGCGGCCGTTTGGCTCCTCGACAAGGCTGGACGTCAGTCTCCCTGATGTCCGAGCCATCGTGATCAGCTTGGGGTCTAAAGTGATGCCCCCTCAGGACTGGATGGCTGCCAGCAGCGGTCCAGGACCAAGGATCGCCAGAACCCGCTTCAGGTTGTAGG
>NZ_JBFUMH010000340.1:0-2028 GCF_054049475.1 Microvirga sp. P5_D2
GGTTACGCATGAGCGCTCCCGGTTACGCATGAGCGCTCCCTTCGGGCATTGGACGACGCATACCTTTCTGGCCGGGCTGCGCTGCCATGAGCTGAGTGCGCCGTGGATCATCGACGGCCCGATCACCCGCTTGGCGTTCGAGGCTTACATCGAGACGCAGCTCGCGCCGACACTGTGCAAAGGCGACGTGGTGATCCTCGACAACCTCGCAGTCTATAAGAGTGAAAGGGCGGCGGAATGCCTGAAGGGACACGGCGCTTGGTTCCTGTTCCTGCCTGCTTACAGTCCGGATTTGAATCCGATTGAGCAGACCTTTGCCAAGATCAAAGCGCATCTGCGCAAAGCCGAAGCCCGCACCTTGGACGCGCTCTGGCGCACCCTCGGTGAGATCTGCAACCTGTTCGAGCCACAAGAATGTTGGAACTACCTCAAGGCTGCTGGATATGCGACCGATTAAACATCCGATGCTTTAGAAAACAATACCACACCCGTGGTGCCTTGCCGTGGGGTAGTCGAAAGTCTGGGGCCTTAAGGGGCGAGACCGACCGGGTCCGCCGTTCACACAGAGATCAAATTTAAGACCGGGAGATGTCGAGTATCCCCGTAGGGGGATAACAGTGAATTTTGCTGCACACGAAGGCGGCGATGGCGTGCCGGCCGAGCCGGACTGGGCTTCGATCTACAGCGGTGAATTGGACATCGCGGCAGCTCATGAGGAATGGGGCTTCGCAATCCGCGACATGCGGGAGGCTCAGACCCTCACCGTTGCTAACGGCCACGCGATCAAGCGCCTAGTCGAATTGAAAATTTAATATGAGCGGGCAGCCAAGCACGTCGCAGAGCATGGCGCGATTCTGAAGGCGAAGCGGGCCAAGGTAGGCCAGCACAATCCCTACTGGTCGGTCATGACGCAGGCCACCAAGGAAATTCAGGCACTCGAAAAAGCATTAGGCATCAGCTCTAACAGCCGCAGCAAGGCCGGCAAGGCGCAACCGTGCGAGGAAAGCTCCAAGAGCGGCGGACAGCTACCTTAAGCCAGTCACATGGAGAGGCGCGGCCTGAAGTTCTTATCTGACCGCGCCTTAAGTTGGTCTATTGAGCCGACGCTTTGCGGAACTCGATGCCGCAGCGTTTCTTGATAGACGCTTGCTCGATAGCGTCCATCTCCCCCTTTAAACGTGCGACTTCAGCTGCTGATGCACCTTCGCCTTTGATGAAGAATAGTGCTGGCCAGAAAAGTACGACGCCAACACCCGTTGCCACGGCATCATTGGTTGCCTTGCTATCCTGAGCGCCAGAGGCGGCAATGGCGCGAGCTGAAACACGCGCAGCTTCTTCCTGCAGGTTCCGGCAGGAATAGCTATCGTAAGTTAGAGGCGACACGTATGCCGCAGCGATATTCTCTGATTTGGAGGCGCATCCGGCAAGCGAAAGCGCCGCGATTACAGCGGTGGTGATGGATTTCATGGTGCCCCCCTTTAGGCATAGTCTTTCCAACACGATATCGAGCGTGCTGTCGACTCCGCTTTTAGGCGTAAATTCCAACCAGCCCTTTTGCTCCATGAAAAAGATGAGGAAGGTTGCGTATGACCCAGGGGCAGGGCAATCGCCTCCTTGATCCTACGGCTGAGAGCCTCCTTCAGGCTTTCGCCATGCCCCGTTCCCGGGGCGGCATCTTCCACTCTTTCTGCGCCTGCCTTAAGACCAGGAACAACAGCTTGATCGCACTCTCGTCAGTCGGACAGTGCCCGCGGGTCCATACCGCCCGGCGCAGCTTGGCATTCAGCGCTTCGATGGCGTTGGTAACCGGTATGAAGATCACGGTGCCGCGGTCCGGCTGGAATTCGTAGGTTTCCGGCGTATGGTGCGACCATCCGGGACAGAGGCACCGGGAGCACGAAGTGCGGGCAGGCCGATGTACACGATGAGCTGCGAGCTCGTGTTAGTAGCTGGCCGCCTCTGCGACTGACCCGGTTGCACCGAGAGCGCGGATCCGTAGGTGTCGTGTCGCCCCACGCTCCCATCGTA
>NZ_JBFUMH010000341.1:0-2027 GCF_054049475.1 Microvirga sp. P5_D2
ATCATGCTCGATGCGGTTGAGCTTCCGGCCGGCGAGCGGGTCATCCTCTCGCTGCAGCTGCCGGAGGCCTTCCTGATCCTCTTCGATCCCGTCACCCACTCAACCCAGTTCCTCGACGTGAAGGGAGAGCCCACCCGCGAGCGCCAGAACCTGTCGATGATCCTGAGCGAGTTGCACGCGGAAAACCGGAAGCTGGAACTGCGCCCCGGCCCCGCGCGGCTTCTGCTCGAAAACCACACCAAGCATCGCACCCTGCCGGCCATATGGCTTGCAAACGATGCCCTTCACGGGCTGCTCGAAAGGCGCCGCCCCTTCCTCACGGCCAAGCGCCTGCTGACGAACCAGACGTTCCGCGATCTCTATCGCACGGAAACGCTCGATATCGACCAGCGCCTCAAAATCACGAGCCTTACCTTCCTCTTCACGGACCTGAAGGGATCGACCGAGCTCTACGAGCGCGTGGGCGATCTCGTCGCCTACGATCTCGTGCGCGAACATTTCCGCGCGCTCAACGAGATCGTGGCATCCGAAGCGGGAGCCGTAGTGAAGACCATCGGCGATGCGGTGATGGCAACTTTCCCCAGCCCGGAACATGCGATCTCGGCAGCCTTGAGAATGCGTGAGGCCATGCGCAGCCTCAACGAGCAGCACGGACAGGAGGACCTGCTGCTGAAGATCGGCATCCACGAGGGGCCATGCCTCGCGGTGGTTTTCAATGACCGGCAGGATTATTTCGGGCAGACGGTGAACATTGCCTCGCGCGTGCAGGGGCTTGCCGCCTCACGCTCCATCTACGCGACGGGAACTGTCATCGAGAATCCGGAAGCGTTGGAGCTGATCGAGACGAAGGGCCTTCATGCCACGCTGCAGAAGACGACCCTGCGCGGGATCAACGATGTGTTCTCGGTGTACGAGATTCCTTGATCCCTCTTCACGTCATCCCCGGACTTGTTCCGGGGATCCACGTCTTGCACACTCCCCATCTCACCGACCTCCTCAGGATGAGGTCGGTGAGATGGTTATGAAGACGTGGATGCCCGCAATGAGCCCGGCCATGATGGAAGAGCGATATTCACAGCCTCAAAGATTCTTCTCGAAAAAGAACTCCACTGAGTTCGAGATGTCGCCGAGATTGCGCTGCGCGCCTGTTTGCGTGAAGCCGAGGCGTTTGTAGAGGCGGTGCGCGTCGGTGAAGCGCGTGTCCGACCAGAAGATCATGCGGCGCGCTCCCGCCGCGCGGGCATACCGCTCGATGGCGTGAACGAGGAACGAGCCCAGGCCCTTGCCGCGCTGATCGGGCCGCACGTAGAGACGATGCAGTTCCGCTGTCCCCGTTGCAGGGAAGTCCACGGAAACACAGGCGCAGACGCGTCCGCGCTCATCCTCCGTCACCCAGAGAACGCCGTTCTTCCTGTCATGAGAGCCTGGTGCGCGCAGGTCCTTGAGATCGTCGTGAGGATCGATGAAGCAGCCCGGATATTCCGCGAAGCACAAGGACAGCAGGCCGAAGAGATCCTGCGCGTCCTCATCGACGACGGGACGCAGAACAGGTTCGACGATCTTCAACGCTTCACTCACTTCGTCACCACCGTTACTGCCCTCGCCAGCATGTCGTGCATCAATCGGTACCCTTTAGCCGAGAGATGGATGCCATCGACGGTCATCCCGTTGCGCGCGGCGCCCTCGCCGTCCGCCAGGGCCGATTGCAGATCGACGATGGCGCTGGCACGGCCGTTGCAGGTTTCGCATATGCGGCGGCTCATGGTTGCCATGGCATCGGCGGAATAGAAGCTGGTGAGGCGCTTGCCCCGCTCCACGGGCGGCGGCGTCATGGCGATCAGGGGCACGCCTGCGCTCTCGAAATGGCCTACGATCCCATCAAGATTCTTCATCGCGCCATCGAGGCCGCTTTCGCTGCAATCCTTCTTGGCATCGTTAGTGCCGACGAGAAGGATCGCGAGAGCGGGCTCGGCGGATTTGAGAAGAAGCGGAATCCTCGGCTCCAGCGCTTCCGTCCAGATGCCGGA
>NZ_JBFUMH010000342.1:0-2021 GCF_054049475.1 Microvirga sp. P5_D2
CGTTGGAGGTCGCCGTCTCCGCCACGTTGCCGAGCGCGTCGCAGACGAGCGCGTTGTCGAAGCCCTTCTCCTTCGCCTCGCGGAGCACGCGGGCATTGTTGGGATAAAGGCATCCGGCCTTGGAATCGGTGGGCATGGATTCCAGCGTCGGGCGGCGGAAACTCGACTTCATCACGCTCATGCCGCCCGGCACCGGCATCGGCGCCTCGAAGAGGGTGAGGCAGAACTGGGTGGATTCGGGATCGGGAGCGATCGTGCCGAGGCCTTCGGCCTCGCCCCAATACATGGGCTTCACATAAAGCGCCGTGCCGGGGGCGAATTTCTTCACGCCTTCCTTGACCAGTTCGGCAATGGCCTTGGGCTCCATGGTGGGCTTAAGGCCGATGGAGAGGGCCGAGCGGTTCACGCGCTCGCAATGAAGGTCCAGGTCGGGCATGACGCCCTCGAAGACCCGCGCCCCGTCGAAGACGGAGGAGCCGAGCCAAGATACATGGGAACGCGGTCCGATCAGGGGCGGATTGCCCTCGTGCCACTCACCGTTGAACCAGTTCCACGTCTGCGAATGCCAGGCCACTTGTCTCTTCCTTACAGGTCAAAAAGTGGGCGTATCGAATCCCTTCAGAGAGCCGGCGTCAATCAGGCTGCCGATTGGCGATCATGAAGACTTGTGATGGAATGCATGAAAGAGGATGATCGGTCCCAGAGGGTCGGCGCTTCCTCGTATGTCGGGGCCAAGAAAACATGTCCGCCATCATTCCCAGCAGGGCCAAGGCCGTCGTGTTCGACGCTTATGGTACTTTGTTCGACGTCCATTCCGCCGTCGCCCGTCACTCGGGCCAGGTCGGCCCCGAGGCGGCGCGGCTGTCGGAGATCTGGCGCGCCAAGCAGCTCGAATATTCCTGGGTGCTCTCGCTGGCCGAGCGCTACGAAACCTTCTGGTCGCTGACCGAGCAGGCCCTGGATTACGCCCTCGCCCGCTGCCCGACCGTGGACCATTCGATCAGGCCGCTTCTCCTCGACGCCTATCGCACTATTGATGCCTATGCCGATGTCAAGGCAACCCTCGCCGCCCTGCGGGCCGCCGGCCTTCGCACGGGCATTCTCTCCAACGGCGATCACGGCATGCTGAGCGCCGCTGTCAATTCGGCGGGCCTTGCGARTGAACTCGACGTTGTTCTCTCCGTCGATGCGGCGAAGGTGTTCAAGACCAGCCCTGACACCTATCACCTCGCGCTCGACGCGCTGTCCCTCAACGCCGACGAAATCGTCTTCGTCTCATCGAACCGCTGGGACGTCGCCGGAGCAGCCGCCTTCGGGCTCATCCCGGTCTGGGTGAACCGGTTCAACATGCCGGATGAATACGCGGAGCTCGAACCGCACGCTGTGATCCCGTCGCTCGGCAAGCTGGTGTGACGGTGCGACCGGGCTCCCACCTCTCCCCGGTGGGGAGAGGTCGAGCGCAGCGAGGGTGAGGGGGTGAGACCTCTCCGATCACGCAGTAACCCCTCACCCGGACCTAAAGGTCCGACCTCTCCCTCTGGGAGAGGTGAAGGTCGGCGCTCTACAAGTGAGTGCGGAGTTCCAATTCAGCGAGAATAGTTTCCAAGACACCTTCGATGTTCTCGTAAACATCTGCATTCTGCAAACGCAACACGTGATAGCCGCATGTTTCCAGTTCATGCGTTCGCATGGTGTCACGGGCAATCTCGTCAGCAGTCGAATGAGTTGCTCCATCAACCTCGATGACGAGCTTCGCATCCAGACAAACAAGATCGACAACGAAGCGTCCGACGGGATGCTGACGCCGAAATTTCCAGCGCGCAAGCCGCCGATTGCGAAGCGCCCGCCAGAGCAATGCTTCTGCATTGGTCTGACTTTCGCGAAGCTGGCGCGCCCTTTGGATGAATTGCTTCATACGCCCGCCCAAGATGCGACCTCTCCCTTGTAGGGAGAGGCGATCGACTGACCGTTTCGACCTACTTCGCCAGCGCCGCGAGAATCCGTGCCCAGGAGCCCGTACC
>NZ_JBFUMH010000343.1:0-1998 GCF_054049475.1 Microvirga sp. P5_D2
GAGATAGCCTGCGTGACTTTCGAGGCCAATAAACTCCGACAGGTTGCGGGAATTGGCCGGCGTCGGGGGGATAACTACGAGCGGTTCGAGGTTATCCAGGTCGATGTTGTAAACGGCCGAGTATTCCGCATCCTCATCGCTGAAGACCGGCTCGATCTTCTTCTTCGCCCGGGACAGCGCATATTCGAGGCGCTCCGCATCGGGATTGACGATGGCCGTGATCGCTCCCGTGAACATTGCAAGACCCGTGATGGTCTGAAGCCCTTCGGTCGAGATCTGCGATAGGGCTGGGCCGCCGAGTTCCAGAACCTGGAAGCGGCAGGAGGACGGGCCCATCGTGCGGACGAGGTGGTGGAACACGTCGCGCGCCATGACTCCTTTGTTCAACGTACCGGTGAGATTGACCCGCACCGTATGCGGAACCTTGATCGAAATGCGCTCACGGACGAAGGCTTCCAGGATGTTGCGCCGAATGCCCATGGCCAGGGTGCCGAAGGTTCCGAGCTGGCTCACATGCCCGTCGAAATGCACCACGAAAGCACCGGGTACAGCATAGCCAACCTCGGCCGCTACCTGGTGGCCAATGCCACGGCGCTCATAGAGAGCGACGCCATTTTCGGCGCACCATTTGCGGGTTCCTATGTGCAGCTCTTCCTCCTTGGGGGAGGTAGCCGGAACCATGTGGTCGATAAAGATGGCGTAACGATCCGGTTCGGCAACACGCTCGATACCGAAATCCTCTTTCATCTGCTTGAAATAGACATCGGTGTAACCGGGAAAGTCATAGGCAATCACGTAATCGGGCTTGGCCAGAACTTCATCTCCAGCCTTGACCGCGTCCTTGCCCGAGACGCGGGCCAGAATTTTCTCAGCGATCGTGTATCCCACGTCATAGCTCCTTCAATTTCGCAAAATCCGCGTGCCAGGTCAGGAGGTTGCTTCAACCTTGTCCTGAGAAAGTTCACGCGCTTGTGTCGCTTGTGCAGGCTCAAAACGATAGCCGTCCCCAGTGCGGCGCACGAAACCTGCGTGGGGTGGCCCAAAATGCATCGGCAGGAGGAGGGCGCCGCTGTCGGCGCAGAAGTCGAGCAGCTTGCGCCGGGTTTCCCGCGCCGCCTCCTGGTTCTCGCAGAAACAGGAATTAAGATGGGGTGCGTAAATTTGAATCGGCTGATGAATGCAATCCGCCGAAATCACGAATGATCCTTCCGGCGAAGTATATTTCAGGATCAGCTGCGTGTTGGTGTGACCGGGCGCGGCTTCGACCTTGAGACCGGGCATGATCTCATCGCCATCTTCGACGAACTCTGCCATGCCCGCTTCCGTAATAGGAAGAACGCTGTCCTCGATGACTGCGACATTTTCGGGAAAGACGCCTGGACCCTTGCCGGTCGTCCAGTGCTCGTACTCATCCTTACCGAAGATGTATCGCGCATTCGGGAAAGTCGGAACCCATTTGTCACCGCTTTTGCGCGTGTTCCAGCCCACATGGTCGATGTGAAGATGAGTGCAGAAGACGATATCGATATCTTCCGGCTGAATACCTGCTTTCGCGAGATTCTCCAGGAATGGAAAGTTCAGCATGTGGAATCGCTGAAACAGCGGGAGGGCGCGCTCTTTTCCATTGCCTGAACAGGTATCGACTAGGATCTTCGTCCCACCGATCTCGATCAACCAAGAATGAATGCTTGAGAAGGAGCGCCCGGTCTCCGCATCGAAGAAGTTCGGCTGGGCAAGCTGCGGATGCTTTTGGAATATGGCAGGGTCGAAACCCGGCAGGAGAAACGACGGCTGAAAGCCCTTCTCCAGAACCTCTTCAATACGAGTAACCTTGGCGGCACCGATTGTGAACGAGTTCACAACTATTCCTCCGAATTAGTTGTTTTTATCAATTGCAAACAGGGGTAGCACGGGCCGAACATCCTGCCAAGGAGTAAAATACGGTTCGTACAATGAAACGGCAGCTCCCGCCGGCATGCGAGATCGTTGAGTGTCATC
>NZ_JBFUMH010000344.1:0-1963 GCF_054049475.1 Microvirga sp. P5_D2
GGTTCGATCCCGCAAAAGGGTACGGGTTCGTCTCTGTTGAGGGTGAGAGCAAAGACCTGTTCCTGCACATCTCAGTTGTCGAGCGGGCGGGACTTGGTGCTGTGACAGAAGGACAAGCGGTCCGTGTTTCCATCGCAGAGGGCCGCAAGGGGCGTGAGGTCGGGGCGATCGAGGCTGGGTAGGTCTGGGTCGCACGACGTTTTATGCCAGCATACGTCCTTGTAGGCTTGGCCGATTTTCGCTGTCTGGACAAGCTCGCCAAGTTTACGGCAGGCGGACTGAAAGACGGCCATCTAAGCAATATAACATCTCGCATAACGAAAGTTTTGACAAGAAGTCTTGAGAGGCGGGCTTATTGTATGTTGGCTCACCAAKTGCGCCATCAGTCAATGCACGCGCTACTTGCGTCAGACAGGCGAATAGCCTTCAGCGGCATTGAATGAGATCGCCCGCCTACGAAATCATAGGCACTTTGCCGTTTCCATGTCTGGGGGCTACGTGCAAGAGGGGCACGAGCTTCATGAAGTGGATAGCGAGCCTTCTTGCCTAATTTCGGCAACGGATGAGCTTAGCGAGGAGTACCTCTTCCCGAAGTTGRGCAKGCGGACATAATWAGCAGCGGGGTGCTGGAAGAGCCGRCACCATGCACTCCAACGAGGGAGCCTTATCATCTTTATGGCAAATAGCGTGTCAGAAAACCCTTACCGTGTCGGTCGGTCAGCAACGGGCCTTGGCCTGTTTGCGACAGACGTTATTGAAAAGGGCAAGTTTATAATCGAGTATGTTGGCCCCAAAATCACAAATGAGGAAGTGCAACGCCGCCCGAACGCCAGATACCTATTTGAGGTCAATAGCCGCTGGACCATTGACGGTTCGCCGCGCTGGAACACAGCCCGGTATATCAATCACTCTTGCCGTCCGAACACTAAAGCCGTGGTCTCYCGCGGRCGSATTCGCATYATRGCGACGCGACGCATCAAACCGGGGGAGGAGATTACCTACAGTTACGGCAAGGACTACTTTGAAACGTTCATCAGGCCGTGGGGCTGCAAGTGCCTTCCCTGCAGAACACCCCGACCAAAACGTTTGGAGAGATCAGACGCTCGGTGACCGGAGCCTTTAAGGCTGCTCCTGTGCTCCTCAAMCTGCCCATGGGCACTCTGGTGCGAGCGGTCTGGAAAGTAGTCCACCAGCGCCCTCGTGCCTCCTCTCTCCTTTCGGATGAGCCAARCCAAAGACGGCGGYTCCGCCTCTTAGCAGGCTGAAGACCTCCGCGATAGACGRTCTTACGCCGTTCCGACCGGCACGAAGGCGCCCATAAGGAGAGGAGGCGTTGTTGCGCAGCTTGGATAGCCGCGATGGCAAGGACCACTGCCCGAGCCCTTGCCATCTCAGCAGGAGCTGGAACAGACGACAGTCAGTCCGCRACTGGGAATGCTTCGAGCTTTGGCGGACTTCCATCGGTTGCAAAGGCGCCCTCGTAGCGGCCCGCTCGAGTGTGGGCTACGCACTCAAGCGTCGCGCCCTTGAGGTTCGGGTCGCCCAAGCGGCAGAAGCCTATCGCGGCATCCTCCTTGCCTTCGTCTTCGTTGGCGGCAGTCGTCGTCGCCGCCAGAATGACCTTCTCGATGGCTTGGACCACAATCTCGGAGCCTTGTTCGATCCGCTGGGAGCCATCGCCGACAAATGACAGGATGGTGCTCTCGGTCATAAACCAGTACGAACTCACCCCAGTGCTGTAGTTCATGTTCACCAGAAGGTTCTTGCAGCCCTCGATCACAAGTCCTGCATGAACCAGCTTGGTACACTCGCCGGCGACAGTGACCATCTGGACGTTCTTGTTGGGTTCGGCTTTCTTCTTCGACTTCGCCTGAGGAGCGGCTTCCACGCTGATCGTGGCTGCAAAGAAGAGTGCAATCGCGAGAGACAGCTTCATAGCATGCCTCCATCATAGCTCGGGTTT
>NZ_JBFUMH010000345.1:0-1953 GCF_054049475.1 Microvirga sp. P5_D2
CGGCAGGCGCGCTTCAGTACTTGAAGAAATACTACAAGCTCGTGATCCTCTCGAACGTGGACAACGAGAGCTTCAGCTACAGCAACAAGCGCCTGCAAGTAGATTTCGACGCCATCTACACGGCAGAAGATATCGGATCCTACAAGCCAAGCCTCAGGAACTTCGAGTATATGCTCGACAAGCTCGGCGGCTTAGGTCTCGCCAAAGGCGACATTCTCCACACGGCCGAGAGCATGTTCCACGATCACAAGCCCGCCAACAGCATGGGGCTTGTATCCTGCTGGATCTATCGCCGACATCAGGACGAGGGTTTCGGAGCAACGATGAATCCGGGCGAGATGCCGAAATACGACTTCCAGTTCACGAGCATGGCCGAGCTCGCCAAGGCGCATCAGGAGCAGCTCCGCGCCTGAGAGCGGTTGCGGGAAAACCGGATATGACGAGGCTACCCAAGCTCGACCGCATCGATCTGAAGATCCTGACGCATCTGCAAAGGGATGCTCAGCTCACGAATGTCCAGTTGGCGGAACTCGTCGGCTTGTCGCCGAGCCCCTGTCTTCAGCGCGTGAAGCGTCTGGAGACAGCAGGCTACATTACCGGATATCGCGCTCTCATCAATCTCTCGAAGGTCGCTGAGAATGTACAGGTCTTCACGGAGGTGACGCTGTCCGATCACCGCCGTGAGGATTTCGTCAAGTTCGAGGCCAGCATTCGCGGTGTTGAGGAACTGCTCGAATGCCATCTCGTCAGCGGCGGATATGACTATCTCATGCGCTTCGTCGTGCGGAGCGTCGCGCATTATCAAGAGGTCATCGAAGCCCTCGTCGACCGCAATATCGGTATCGAGAAATACTTCAGCTACATCGTCCTGAAGACGCCTCTCGCCAAGACCGAACTGCCGATCACCAAGCTGCTGAGCGAGGACGCCTGATTTAGGCGCTGCCGGAATTGTCCGGCAGCGCCTTCCAATCTCACGCCGCCGGGTCGAGGCCGCCGATATGGAGCGTCTTGATCTCAAGGTATTCGTCGAGACCGTATTTCGACCCTTCCCGCCCGAGACCTGATTGCTTGATGCCGCCGAACGGTGCAGTCTCGATGGATACGGATCCGGTATTGAGCCCCACCATTCCGAATTCGAGGCGCTCGGCAACGCGCCAGGACCGGCGGATATCCTGAGTGAAGAAGTAGGATGCCAAGCCGAACGGCGTTGCGTTCGCAATGGCGATAGCCTCGCTCTCGTCCTTAAATCGGAAGAGAGGCGCGAGCGGCCCGAATGTCTCTTCTGACGCGAGAGCCATCTCGGTCGTCGCTTCTCCGAGAACGGTCGGTTCGAAGAAGAGCGTATCGCGCCTGCTCTGACCGCCAGCCAGGATTTGGGCGCCCTTGGACTGTGCGTCATCGATATGCCGGGCCACCTTCTCGATGGCCGCCTTATTGATCAGGGGACCGATGGTGACCCCGGCTTCGAAGCCGCCACCGACCTTCAGCTTGGCGACCTCCGCCATGAGGCGCTGGCTGAAGCGCTCGTAGATGCCGTCCTGCACGAGAATCCGGTTGGCGCACACGCAGGTCTGGCCCGCATTGCGGAACTTGCTGGCCATCACGCCTGCGATGGCAAGATCGATATCGGCATCGTCGAACACGATGAACGGTGCGTTGCCACCGAGTTCGAAGCTGACCCGCTTCACCGTTCCAGCGCATTGCGCCATCAGCAACTGCCCGACACGGGTGGAACCCGTAAAGGAGAGCTTGCGCACAACCGGGTTGGACGTCATCTCGCCGCCGATCCCTTGCGGATAACCGGTCACGACGCTGAACACGCCTTTCGGAATGCCCGCGCGTTCTGCAAGCACAGCCAGAGCAAGCGCGGATAACGGCGTCATTTCCGACGGCTTGACGACAATCGGGCATCCAGCCGCAAGCGCGGGAGCGCATTTGCGCGTGATCATGGCA
>NZ_JBFUMH010000346.1:0-1899 GCF_054049475.1 Microvirga sp. P5_D2
GCTGACACCTGTGGCCAAGGCCTATGGAACTGACATCGGCTGCGAGGTTGCCTCGCTCGGCGTGCAGGTGCATGGCGGCATGGGCTTCGTCGAGGAGACCGGGGCTGCGCAGCATATGCGTGATGCCCGCATCGCTCCGATCTATGAGGGAACGAATGGCATCCAGGCCATCGACCTGGTGATGCGCAAGCTGCCCACATCGGGAGGCAATGCGGTTCGACTGGTGATCGATGAGATGAGCGGGATGGAGCAGCGTCTCTCGGAATCCGGCAATCCTGATCTTGTCGCAATCGGCGTTCGGCTGAAGGAAGCTATCGCAAGCTTCCGCCGCGCAACGGAATTTCTGCTGCAATCGCTTGACAGCAACAGACCGCAGGATGCTCTCGCGGGAGCAACGCCTTATCTCACCTTGTTCGGCCACACCCTCGGGCTTGCATCGTTGTCTCAGACGGCCCTCGCAGCCGATCGGGAAATTCAGCAGGGCGCAGCGACACAGGCTCACCAGGGGCGCATCGCTTTGGCGCGCTTCTTCGCCGATCAGATCGCCCCGCAGGTTCTCGGCCTGGAGCAGGCGACCATAACGGCGCAATCTGCTCAGGCGGGAGCGGAATACGCCCTCGCCAGCTAGGCTTTGCGGCAATCTGCCAGAGGCGGCCCAGCTTGGCGTGTGAGCGCTTTATGGAATATGGCTGGCAGGTGACTGGCGGCAGTTGATTCCAATAAGGGCTTTCACCGGATGGCGCGAAGAGCGGGAAGTGCGGACCTGCCGTTGCACAGCGGGCATGTTCCCAAATGGCTCGCCGACCGCATGACCCGCCTGGGAGCCGTGGTGAGCGAGGCTATCGTTCATCATTATGGGCGCGACGAACTGCTGCGGCGCCTAGCCCATCCCTTCTGGTTCCAGTCCTTCGGTGCCGTCATGGGCATGGATTGGCATTCTTCCGGAATTACCACCAGCGTCATTGGGGCCCTCAAACGCGGGTTGGGGCCGCTGTCCGGCGAGTTGGGAATCCATGTCTGYGGCGGGCGGGGAAAACAGTCGCGGCAAACGCCTCTCGAACTCTCATCAATCGGCGAACGGGTCGGTTTCGATGGGGCGGTGCTCGCGAATATCAGCCGGCTCGTGGCGAAGGTTGACAACGCCGCCATCCAGGACGGGTTCGATCTTTACCTTCATGGCTTCATCGTAACCGATGACGGCAAGTGGGCTGTGGTCCAGCAGGGGATGAACGGCGAGCGTAAGCAGGCGCGCCGCTACCACTGGCTGTCGGAGGGTTTGAAGAGCTTTGTCGACGAGCCGCATACGGCCATCGACGGTATCGAGCAGGGCCGGATCGTCAATCTCACCGACAGGCGTGCAGAGGCATCCCGCAAGGCACAGATCGAGTTGATCAACTCTCTAGGGCCGGATGGGATTGCAAGAGAGTTTCTGGCGCTGGAGGGACGCGCCTCGAAGCCTGATACGCAGCCTCTGCTTCCTCATCTTTCCCTTCCGGATCATCATGACGTGCGCTCCGGCGATGTAGTGCTGCGCAGGCTGCATGGAACTCTGGCGGCTGCGGCAGAGCGCGGGCCGGAGGATTTCCCGGATCTGTTGCTGACCCCTGGAGTTGGAGCTCGAACCGTTCAGGCTCTCGCCATGGTGGCCGAGGTCGTGCATGGTGCCCCGTGCCGGTTCAGCGATCCGGCGCGTTTTTCCTTCGCGCATGGGGGCAAGGACAGGCATCCATTTCCCGTGCCGGTGCGCGTCTACGATCAAACGATCTCGGTTCTGAAAACGGCGGTTCAGAAAGCGAAGCTCGGGCAGCAGGAGGAATTGTTTGCTCTCAAGCGGTTGGACGAGCAGGCGCGTATGCTCGAGCACTATGCCACCGGCCCGTCGGTTGAAGAGTTCATTGC
>NZ_JBFUMH010000347.1:0-1846 GCF_054049475.1 Microvirga sp. P5_D2
GGCGCCCGTGACGAGAACGGCAAGATCGTCGCTCTCGACGTGAAGGCTGGCGACCGCGTCCTGTTCGGCAAGTGGTCCGGCACCGAGGTGCGTATCGATGGCAAGGATCTCCTGATCATGAAGGAATCCGACATCATGGGCGTGATCGAGACATCTGCCGAAGCGCAGAAGGCCGCCTAAGCAGCCCGGTCCCCATCCCCTAGACACAACAGGAGTTCAGCTCATGGCTGCCAAAGACGTAAAATTTTCTTCTGACGCCCGCGAGAAGATGCTGCGCGGCGTCGACATCCTCGCCAACGCGGTGAAGGTCACGCTCGGCCCGAAGGGCCGCAACGTCGTGCTGGAAAAGAGCTTCGGCGCTCCGCGCATCACCAAGGACGGCGTCACCGTCGCCAAGGAAATCGAGCTTTCTGATCGTTTCGAGAACATGGGCGCCCAGATGGTGCGCGAAGTGGCCTCGAAGGCCAGCGATGTGGCCGGGGACGGCACCACCACCGCGACCGTCCTGGCTCAGTCCATCGTTCGCGAAGGCGCCAAGGCCGTTGCCGCCGGCATGAACCCGATGGACCTGAAGCGCGGTATCGACCTCGCTGTGGCTGAAGCCGTGAAGGACATCCAGGCCCGCGCCAAGAAGGTCGCCTCGTCCGACGAGATCGCACAGGTTGGCACGATTTCGGCCAACGGCGATGCGGAGGTCGGCCGCATGCTGGCGGAGGCGATGCAGAAGGTCGGCAACGAAGGCGTAATTACCGTCGAGGAGGCCAAGACGGCGGCAACCGAGCTCGACGTCGTGGAAGGCATGCAGTTCGACCGCGGCTACCTCTCGCCGTACTTCATCACGAATGCCGAGAAGATGATCGCGGAGCTTGAGGATCCCTACATCCTCATCCACGAGAAGAAGCTCTCCTCGCTGCAGACCCTGCTGCCGATCCTCGAGGCTGTCGTGCAGACCGGCAAGCCGCTGCTGATTGTGGCGGAAGACATCGAGGGCGAGGCTCTGGCTACTCTCGTCGTCAACAAGCTGCGGGGCGGCCTGAAGATCGCTGCCGTGAAGGCTCCGGGCTTCGGCGATCGCCGCAAGGCCATGCTCGAGGACATCGCGATCCTGACCGCCGGTCAGACGATCTCCGAAGACCTCGGCATCAAGCTCGAAAACGTCACCCTCGACATGCTGGGCCGTGCCAAGCGCGTTCGCATCGAGAAAGAAAACACCACGATCATCGACGGCGCCGGCGAGAAGGAAGACATCGAAGCCCGCGTCGGTCAGATCAAGGCGCAGATCGAGGAGACCACCTCGGATTACGACCGTGAGAAGCTCCAGGAGCGTCTCGCCAAGCTCGCAGGCGGCGTCGCGGTGATCCGCGTCGGCGGCGCGACCGAGATCGAGGTGAAGGAGAAGAAGGACCGCGTGGATGACGCTCTGCATGCCACCAAGGCGGCGGTGGAAGAAGGCATCGTTCCCGGCGGTGGCACGGCTCTGCTGCGCGCCAAGGCCGCGGTGGCGAAACTGAAGAGCGACAACCCCGATGTGCGCGCGGGCATCAACATCGTCCTGCGCGCGCTTGAGGCCCCGATCCGCCAGATCGCCGAGAACGCCGGTGTGGAAGGCTCCACGGTCGTTGGCAAGATCAACGACAACACGACGTCTGACACTTTTGGCTTCAACGCCCAGACCGAAGAGTTCGTGGACCTGCTCCAGGCCGGCATCGTCGACCCGGCGAAGGTCGTGCGCACCGCCCTGCAGAACGCGGCGTCGGTTGCAGGTCTGCTCGTCACGACCRAAGCCATGATCGCCGACGCGCCGAAGYGCGAAAGCGGCGCTCCGGCCATGCCCGGCGGCGACATG
>NZ_JBFUMH010000348.1:0-1809 GCF_054049475.1 Microvirga sp. P5_D2
AGACAAAGAACCTCATAAGACCCCCGCCGCTGTGCAGCACCAGAGCCCCGAGGCCTCCATCCGGTCAACCACCGCAGTGGCCGCCGTCGATGAATGTGTATCTAAGTGATCCGCTTTTGGAAGTCAACGCTCAATCAGAGAATTTCTCAGATTTTTGCGAGCGCCGCATCGTCAGACGAAGTTTAGATAAAGCAATGCCGTTCACAGAAACAGTATTGTTTCTATGTTATACTTATCGAGACAGCTTACGCTGATCGATGAATATTCGAAATTGCCGTCAGAGGAGCCCTTCGATCTCTCGAATTGCTTCGAGGTCGAGGGTTCATGTCGTGGATGGAGATAAGAGACTTATCTTCATCTGGAGACAAGCGTGCCTGCTCATGCATTTCTGCGTGAACCGGACGTCGCGCTGTCTGGATGTGGCGCTGACCCGCATCAGCGGTGCGCCAGGGATGCGCCGATATAAGCGATTCGTTTTTTTATGCAAGTGAAGATCGCAGGCCGACGGTTCGGGTAACGGCGCATGTCGTCCTGAAGGACATATGGGGATGGTCTCCCATTATATAAGGGGAGGGGGCTGGTCTCGGGTGGGGACATTGGGGATGAGGCGTCTGGCCCTAAGGCTCTTTTTACCTTTAGTGGGTGTAACTGCGAGGGACCAACCCCGAGGGCTGAATGCCTCAGCCCCAACATCATAATGACAATGCATTTCAGACGCCGGCCCTCCTCCTCCGCCCTAGAAGGTTACGACTCTCCGACAGGTGAAAGTGCTCAGGCCCCGCTTCAGGATCCCACATGGGGTCAGAAGCCGCCTGTGTCATCGGAGGTGCGGTATACCCGCACCCCTGACCGTGTATTGAAGGAGCGCCTGAAGCAGGCCGCTCCGCTGCCCGTCGAGAAGCCTGTCCTCGATAAGAAGCCTGAAGCCGCTCGCTCCGAAGCGCCTCGCACTGCTGCGCCTCAGCCGGTTGCTCCGGCGAGCCGTGGTGATGCCGCGCAGCGCCCGGAGCCTGCACAGRGACCAGGCGTTCACTTCGGACGTACACCGACCCGCATGTCTCCGCAGGCTTCAGCACGTCTGAGGAACGAGACGGCTCCGTCCGGAACGCCGGCCGTCGAGCCGCAGGCGCAACCTGTTGCGAAAACATCGAACCCGCTGATCGTCCGCAAGCCGGCCGGGCAGGGCGCTCCCGCGACAGCAAAGTCTGCTCCGCTCGATCTGCCGGCTGTTCAGCAGTCTTATTCCTTCCYGTGGCAGCCGGGCACTTACCTCATCGATCCGAGTCTGCAGCCGCAGTCCGAAGCGGCGATCGAGAAAAGTGCTGACGCGCCCCTGCCTCCCGTCAGGAAGGCTGCGGCGCAACGCGTCATCACGCGCGCTCCGACTCCTGCGCCAGCGCCACGTCCCGAGCCCGTTCAAATTGAAACTGCCCCCTGGGATGATGAACCGGACGATCTCGACGACATCGATGAAGAACGCATCGAAGTTCCGCGTGCCGCGCCTCCCGTGAAGCCGACGCCGCGCGTCGCGAATGTCAGGACCGCACCGACGCCGGCGAACGACAGTTTCAGCAAGGCGCATGCGTCGGTTCCTGCCGGAGCTTCATTCGATTTCGAACTTCCCGATTTGGACCTTCTGGCAGAACCGCACGCGGAGAACAGTGTCGAGGTGCCGCCTGAAGTTCTGCAGGAAAATGCCGCGGCGCTGGAGAACGTGCTGTGGGATTTCAATGTCAAAGGCGAAATCATCAACGTTCATCCCGGTCCTGTTGTGACGTTGTATGAGCTGGAGCCGGCGCCGGGGACGAA
>NZ_JBFUMH010000349.1:0-1752 GCF_054049475.1 Microvirga sp. P5_D2
CCTGCATCACGGCGCGGACAATCTCGCGCAGCCCGTCCGGGTTGTGGCTCAGAAGGTCCTTGATGGCAGCGGCGGCAGGTTTATCCTTGATGATGGTCATGGTGGGGCTCCTCTCGGAGTGCGTGACGTTGAACATCACCATCCTGCCATGACCGCCCCGATCAGGCGATTTGCAGAACCTTCACCACACTACTAGGCAATCGGTGTGACGCCGGGATTCCAGCCGCCGCGAGGGTAGTCTTGACCTTCAGGTGAAGGGCGCAGGCTTACACCCATGGAGAGCCGCCTATTATCTTGAGACCTGTTTGCAGCTGGCGAAACCGCGACCTCGATGCTCCGCCGTTGTTCTGGCCCAAAGAACAGGGGAACGCCCATGAGCGCCTGCAGGATACCATCTGTACAGGAACAGCTCTTCATCGCACCGAGGATGACCTCTTCCACTATGACCGGTCGAGGGCTCCCAACCCTACCGAATGTGATTTGGGCTTGTTCAGCACCGAAGCCTTGGCCCGGCACTGGGTTATCAGCCTTCGTCTGCACTGGCTGCTCAACCGGTCGCAGCCCCTCGTCTGCCCGCGCTCCGAGAGGTGGCCGACGCGTGAGCCGGAGGCCTACCGCGGCGAGCGGAACATCTCATCGGCCCAGCGGTCATAGACATGCTGGATGATGATGTAGGTCTCGTATGCTCGGTCATAACGGTAGGCTGCCGTAAGGTACTCTCTCAGGGCGTGCAGGCGCTCAAGCCGACGGGTCCACTGAGCTTGACGTTCGCGCGACATGATCCCTCTCCATTCAAAGGGATGTCAGCCATCAGTCTACGCCTTCTGGCTGAACGAACCGTGTGTCAAACGGATCATCGGAGCGGCACACTTGGATTAGCTCTTGGCTGCTCATCCCGGCCAAGGGCTTCTGGAATGTGGGACATGGCTCAAGAAGCCCGCACATGGAGCAAGCATTCGGTTCGTGTTAGTTTCAGGCAGCCGCGGCGGTGACTGGAATGGACGGATCGATGGGCAACAAGCATGACTGGCGTAGTTTGCTGTTCATCTTAATCGCGGGTCTTGTTGTCGGCTGGATCAGCGCGCAGCTGGTCAGTCTGATCCCTTCTCAAGACGTTGCGGCAGTCGAGCGGCCAAAGCTAATGCCTCGATGATGGCCCCGGCGCCCAAATTCAAAGAAAGAGCGTCCATTCGGCTGGCGCACTAGGCTCAGGACTCGTTAATTGAGGTAGAAGGCGACGGCCGCTGCGATGCAGATGGCTGAGAAGAAGGTGTGGGCGCATCGGTCATAGCGGGTCGCGATCCGGCGCCAATCTTTGAGTTTGGCGAACATGTTCTCGACCTTGTGCCGCTGCCGATACAGCGTCTTGTCATAGGCGATGGGCACCTTGCGGCTTTTAGTCGGCGGAATGCACGGCGTGATGTTCTTCTCGACAAGTGCCTCCCGGAACCAGTTGCTGTCGTAGCCTCGGTCAGCAATCAGGGTTGCGCCAGAAGGCAGCGCTCCCAAAATGAGCCGAGCGCCCTTGTGATCGCTCATCTGCCCTTCCGACAAAAGCAGGATGATCGGCTTGCCGGTACCATCGCAGACGGCATGGAGCTTGGAGTTCAGCCCGCCTTTCGTGCGCCCGATACGACGGGGAACATCCCCTTTTTAAGCAGGCTCGCCGCAGTTCGGTGTGCCTTCAGGTGGGTAGCATCGATCATGATCCGCTCGGGCTTGGGACCCTCACCCGCCAAGGCGGCGAAGATC
>NZ_JBFUMH010000350.1:0-1716 GCF_054049475.1 Microvirga sp. P5_D2
GGATGGATTGGAGGACCATCCGGTCGTCCATGTCAGCTACATGGACGCCCTTGCCTACGCCGGTTGGGCCGGCAAGGACCTGCCGACCGAGGCCGAGTGGGAGGTCGCCGCCCGCGGCGACCTTCATGGCGCCGAGTTCGCCTGGGGCGACGAGTTCGCGCCCAACGGGCGGCACATGGCCAACACGTGGCAGGGGCAGTTTCCCTTCCAGAACACGATGCTGGACGGCTACGAGCGTACCTCGCCCGTCGGCTCGTTCCCGCCGAACGGCTACGGCCTCTACGACATGATCGGCAACGTCTGGCAATGGACCGGCGACTGGTACAGCCCGAAGCATCCCGGTGAGGCACCCAAGGCGTGCTGCATCCCCGACAACCCGCGCGGCGGATGCGAGGAGAACAGCCATGACCCGCGCGAGACCGGGATCAGGATTCCGCGCAAGGTCGTGAAGGGCGGCTCGCACCTCTGCGCCCCGAACTACTGCCGCCGTTACCGTCCGGCTGCCCGGCATCCGCATCCTGTCGACACCTCGACCAGCCACATCGGCTTCCGCTGCGTCGTGCGTGAACGGGGAGCGGCTTGATGGCGGAGACCGTGACGAGAACCCAGGTGCTCATGGCCTGGATGGTGATCATCCTGACCGCGGGCCTCGTCGTGCTCGGCATCGCCTGGTACGGCTTCTCCCTGGAGGTGCATCACCGCTTCTGGCGCGACATCGCCGAACGGCCCGACGGTCCGATGTCGTTCCGCTTCGTTCTCCAGCCCACGATGGCCGTCATTGCCGCCATCCACGACGGCATCAGGGACTCCAGGACCCACCGCACGCCTTACTTGCGAGCCATTCTCCACGATCCCGTCCAACGTGGGAACCGCTTGCGCGAAGGCCTCTTCGCGACGGCGCGCCTCATCCTGCTCGGCATCGGCATGGATGCGATCTATCAGTGGCGGGTGCTCGGGACCTTCTACCCCGGGGAGGCCCTGCTCGTCGCGCTGCTGCTCGCCGTCGTGCCCTACGTCCTGCTCCGTGGCCTAGTGAGCCGGATCGCCCGCCGCCTCAATCATCCCTCGTCCGGCAGTGCGAGGTGATGCCATGAGGCTGCGGACCGGAAAGCCTCCCGTCGCCGCACAATCCGATTCGGACCGGATCTCGGTCGAGCTCTCGTCGCGGCGCACGGGGATGTCGTTCCAGCGTACGCGCATGAGCGCCGACAGGACTCTGATGTCGGTGATCCGCACCTCGCTGTCGCTGATCAGCTTCGGCTTCACGATCTACCAGGTCTTCGACAAGCTGCGGGAGGCGGGAACCATCGCCCATGCCGCCGCGCCGCGCAATTTCGGCGTCGCGCTGGTGCTGCTCGGCACCACGATGCTCGTCATCGGCATCGTCTACCACGTGCAGTTCATGCTCGGCCTGCGCCACGAGCGCAAGGCGATGACAGTCGCCGGCCTCGTCCACGGCGAGAGCCACTTTCCCGTCTCGCTCACCCTGATCACCGCCGTCGTCCTGCTCGTCATCGGCGTGGTGGCCATCGTGAGCATGATCTTCCAGGTCGGGCCCTTTGGTTGAGTTTCCAGGACGATTTCAATTCGGCACAACATAGGAAGCAGCGAGATGGCGAAGACCGACACCCCGAACATCGTCATGATCATGGCCGACGACGTCGGCATCTGGAACATCAGTGCTTACCACCGGGGCATGATGGGAGGGAGCACGCC
>NZ_JBFUMH010000351.1:0-1688 GCF_054049475.1 Microvirga sp. P5_D2
GGCGGCGGCGCCATCGGTTTGCAACCGCTCCAGCAGTCGGCGAACCTGCCGCGGGCTCAGCGCCAGGCTATGGGCCGCCGAGACGATCGTCATGCGGCGCTCGACAACCTTCGACAGAACCTCAATCCGCTGCAGGTCGCGCTCGCTCATCGCTATCAGTCCCATCCGCGTTCTCCCGCATCGTTCAGAAGCGGGGAGTGTGACATTCCTACTTTGCAGGATCAGGACATTCTAACTTTGCGGCTACATATCAAATTCGCATAACAAAGATTATGGAACCAGAAGACTCATAGCCCAAGATCTCTGACAACACTGCCCCGCGGCTAACATAGCCCGAGCTTGTGCCGTTTCTCTAGTTGCCGCTGAATGCGCCATCATTCATAAATCGTCAGTTCTTTTTCCCGCGCTGCTCAGGAAGGTGCGGTAGGCCGTGTTGTCGGTCTCGTCCCAGTACGGATAGCCGAGCTGATTCAGGCTGTGCGCCAGTTGCAACCGTTCAGATACCGGCACTTGGACGCCAGCCAGGACGCGCCCATAATCCGCGCCGTGGTTGCGGTAGTGGAACAGCGAGATATTCCAGTTGCCAGACAGCCCATTGAGGAACTTCAGGAGTGCTCCCGGCCGCTCTGGAAACTGGAACCGGAAAATCAGCTCATCCTCAAGCCCAGGGGATGGCCCGCCCACCATGTAACGCACATGCAGCTTGGCCATCTCGTTGTTGCTCATGTCGAGCACGGGATAACCGTGCTCCCGCAGCATCACGATGATCTGATGCTTTTCCTGCTCACCTTCGGAGAGTTGGACGCCAACGAAGATCTGTGCCGTTCGAGGATTCGAATATCGATAGTTGAATTCCGTGATCGAGCGTTTGCCCAGCAGCTGGATGAACCGCCGGTAGCTGCCCGGCTGCTCCGGGATGGCCACCGCCAGTAGTGCCTCCCGATGCTCGCCGATCTCCGCACGCTCGGCAATGTGACGGAGCCGGTCGAAGTTCATATTCGCGCCGCTGTTGATGGCAATCATCCCATGCAACTGCGCTCCTTCCCGTTCCACATACTGCTTCAATCCGGCGAGACTGACGGCTCCGGAGGGCTCGGCAATCGCCCGGGTGTCTTCGAAGATGTCCTTGACGGCTGCACAGATCTCATCTGTGCTGACGGTGATCACCTCGTCGAGCAACTCATGGCACAGCCGGAAGGTCTCCTCGCCCGCCTGCCGCACCGCAACCCCATCGGCGAAGAGGCCGACCTGGTTGAGAATAACTCTGTCMCCTGCTGCAAAGGCAGCCGCCATGCTGGCGGCGTCCTCCGGTTCGACCCCGATCACCTTGACGTCCGGTCGCAGGAACTTGGTATAGACCGCAACTCCTGCCGCAAGCCCGCCGCCGCCGATCGGCACGAATACAGCCTCGAGCGGATCGGGATGCTGGCGCAGGATCTCCATGCCGACCGTGCCCTGCCCAGCGATCACATCAGGATCGTCATACGGATGAATGAAGGTAAGGCCCTTTTCGGCCTCGAGCTGCCGGGCATGGGTGTAGGCCTCATCAAAGCTCTCGCCGTGCAGAACCACGCGACCGCCCTGCCCTCTGACTGCCTGAACCTTGATGGTTGGTGTGGTGCGCGGCATCACAATCGTCGCCTTGGCTCCGAGCCTCTTGGCTGCCAAGGCCACGCCCTGGGCGTGAT
>NZ_JBFUMH010000352.1:0-1658 GCF_054049475.1 Microvirga sp. P5_D2
ATCTTTCAGCATTTCCGGAATAGCTTCGGCAGGAAGTAAGCCTTTGAACGCTTCCGGCCAGATGCGCCAAGCTAGCGTGGTAACTCGATCTAAGTCGCCGGGTCCAATTGGGAAGATCCGATTTTCACCCATGGACGACCTTTTGCAATCGTTGCTGCAAAAAACCAAGCGCTTCCACGCGGGTTTGACGCTGCTGATCCTGTTGCTGCTTCACATGGTTACAGGTCTTGATAGCCGCGCCGCCTCTTGATCCGTGCAAGCGCATCAAGGCCTTTCTAGCCTCGCCCTACCCTGCTTGCTCATCCAARCGAACCTTACCGGCCGCGCCRATCCGGCCCCAACGTCTCACGAGAACSACRCGCCCCAGCAGATCCCGCTCGACCTCAAGGGAATAGAAACGGGCCATATTCTTCGTCGGATCGACCTTGCGCATACTAACGGGCTCAGAATTGAGCCGGCTGGTGGTATCCTCAAGATTGGGGGCACCTTTGACGATGTGTTGGCCTGCTTGGAGAAAGGAAAATGACAGCTGGCGCATGAGTGGGCCTCTATGATGAGACTAAACCATCAACGCACGAAACTCTGAACAGATTCCTTCTCCCATCGTAGTGAAGCGCTGAAAAGCTACATTTGCGGTGGATAACCTTCTTTTGAATCAGTGACTTGTGGAAACTCGCACAGTTGAGGTCTTGCAATTCTGCATAGGCATTCTCAGTGCCTCAGATGCTGCTTGCGTCAAAGCGTGGCTGTCTCTTATTCTTCAGAAACAGAGACGGAAGGGAGAGGAAAACCCATGGCGCGCAAGGATTCCATCAAGGCTGTGGCCTATCTCCGCACATCGTCTGCGGCCAACGTTGGTGCCGACAAGGACAGCGAGAAGCGCCAGCGGGCCGCCATCGAGGCCTACGCCCGGTCTGCTGGCTATGAGCTGGTGGATAGCTACTATGACGAGGCGGTGAGCGGTGCGGATCATGTGACCTCGCGCCCTGGCTTCACGGCCATGATGGAGCGGATCGCCGGCAACGGTGTGCGAACCATCATAGTAGAGACGGCCAATCGCTTCGCCCGTGACCTCATCGTGCAGGAGACCGGCTACGCCCTCCTCAAGGAGCAGGGGATTGAACTGATAGCGGCCGACAAGCCTGACGCCTTCCTGGATGATACTCCGACAGCCATTCTGATCCGGCAGGTTCTCGGTGCGGTGTCGCAGTTCGAGAAGGCTATGGTGGTTACGAAATTGAAGAGCGCCAGGGACCGCAAGCGCTTGATTCTCGTCCAAGCCGCGAAGGATGACCGAACCATCCGCGTGAAGGTGGAGGGGCGCAAGGGGTATGACGAAATCAACCCGGATATGGTGCGCCTTGCCAAGCGGCTTCATCGGTATCCAGTCAATGGCAAGCGTCGTTCGCTTCGGGATATTTCAGGCGCCCTTGCTCAGGCAGGATTCCTCACGCAGACCGGTAAGCCTTTCACAGCGGAGGCCATTTCGAGAATGGTCAAAGTAAGGGCCACAGGACAGTAAAAAGCCCCGTCGGGATCTGTCTGAACGGGGCTCGAGTTTACGGAGACGGTCAAGGGGTTGCGGGATTTGCCTCCGCATTAAGGACATGGGGGGGTCTTGTCCGGACACAATAGCGCTATGGCGCGGAAGCACGACA
>NZ_JBFUMH010000353.1:0-2223 GCF_054049475.1 Microvirga sp. P5_D2
CTGCACTCATTGCCGACCCTGATCAGTACTTTCGCCTTGCCCTTGAAGCCATTCTGATTGCCAGATTGGGCTACTCAAGCGTCATTCAGACAGCCTCACTGGATGAGGCGCTTGATCAGCTTCTCAAGCAGCCCAATGCGTCGATGGGATTGTTCGAACTGAACATGCCCGGGATGATGAGCGCCACGAGCCTGGCAGCGGTGCGTGACTGCTTCCCCAATGTTCGGGTTGTGGTGGTGTCGACATCAATTCGCCGGCAGGACATCCTCATGGCGCTGGATGCTGGTGTTCACGGCTATATTCCGAAGAATGTTAGTCCTGACGAACTCGCGACTGCGCTCAAGATCGTGCGCGATGGCGCCGTCTATGTCCCGCCATCGGTAGCTAGCACTGCCTCCCTGGCCCTCGAAGGGCAGGTCCTGACCACGCGGGCTCCGAAAAGCAGTTCTGCCGACATGTTGACGCAGCGCCAACGCGAAGTTCTTGAACTGCTTCTGGAAGGAAAGTCGAACAAGGAAATCGCCCGCATGCTCAATCTTGGTGAAGGCACGGTCAAGATTCACATGGCGGCTCTGTTTCGTACCTTTCGGGTCAACACAAGGGCGGCGGCCGCAGCGGCGGGGGCGCAGCTGCTTCGCGGCTGGTATTCGGGGGCATAAGGTGTCATCCCTAAGCTCCCGGGCCAAGGGTCCGAAACATCGATTGCATCCTCTCAGTGTTAGCTAAAACGTTGATCCAGAAAGAAAGTTAAACTCCCCTCCGGGCCGCTCTTCTCCTTCTTTCGGGAGCAAATTGATGCACTCCCCGAAGATCGCGGAGATGATTGCTGCCTGTTGCCCCTTCTGTCCCGACCTGAGATTGAGAGCCTCAGCCTTCGCCTCGATGCCACAGGCGATCTGGCTGGAGATCCATCCCCAGCCTGTACGTTGATTGATCATAGCTTTGCGATTGAGCGATTTTCCGGAGGGATCCGGCCCAGGGCCCGACCTCTGGACGAAGCCGAGACAGACGTGCTGGCTTACATGAGCTTTCCGGCTCCGCACCGGACCAAGCTGCACTCGACGGATGAGATTGACAAGCGACTTTCGGCCGATTGTGGCAATCTCTTCTTGCGCGGGCGACCTCGTGGCGAAGAGCGGGGCATCGACTGCAAGCCTCGTCAGGCCGCCTGATCATTCGAGCCTTGTCGGATTGAGGCGCTCGTGCACCTTGCCCTTGGGCGGTCTGGGCTGCCACTGGGCGACAAACCGCTCATAGGCTTTCTCGGCCTGTCGAGCCGCCTTCATCTTCCGATCCCGGAACTCCTTCACATTGGAGCTATAGGCCGGTCCGCGCTTGTTGCCTTTCTGGGCCGGCTGACCAGCCTGCAATGACACAGCTCCCTTGCTCGCGTTACGATGGGAGCGTGGGGCGACACGACACCTACGGATCCGCGCTCTCGGTGCAACCGGGTCAGTCGCAGAGGCGGCCAGCTACTAACACGAGCTCGCAGCTCATCGTGTACATCGGCCTGCCCGCACTTCGTGCTCCCGGTGCCTCTGTCCCGGATGGTCGCACCATACGCCGGAAACCTACGAATTCCAGCCGGACCGCGGCACCGTGATCTTCATACCGGTTACCAACTATCTGACGCTGGAAACCATGGCGCCGATGAGCGATGATCTGGTCTGACGCCTTATGGGAGCATCCAGATCAACCGGACGGGATCGCATATCAGTCGCGACACGATTCGAATGAAATTTGTTTGGCGCTCTCGAGCGCCCAGGCTTAACACTAGACATCCTCTCAACAACGCCACTGTCGGCACTGTTGCACGACGTTGCGTCTCTCCTCGATGCATACGGCAAATCACTCTCGTCCGCGTCGTTCTCAACCAATGCAGTTTCCTGACAAGAGTTCTGACCACAACCACACCTGAAGTTCCCTACTCCGATGGCAGACATCGAGCCGGCTGGCTTCAACAAAATCCGCCGCGTGTTTCGGATCAATGCCTCCCGCCACACGGACAGAACCTGCTGCCGGCACGACCTCTTCGAACACCTTCAGTTCAGTGGCGCAATAGACGGATAAAGGTGCGGCCAGGCTCCACCTATAGGATCACCCGTGAGATCAAGGACATGGTGCACATCGAGAATCGATGCCTCGCCGTAGAACGGATTTGAGCGTGCGACTGCCAGGCGACCCCACGCTCCCGACGCTTGGGTGACCGCGGTGGGTCCAATC
>NZ_JBFUMH010000354.1:0-1594 GCF_054049475.1 Microvirga sp. P5_D2
GCCTTGTTATCACCTGCAGCGATGCCATTCGTCGGCGGATTGTTGATCGTGATGTTAGTTGCCGCAAGCTCGGTGACCTCGGGATCCGGGTCCGTATCAGACATGACGGGGATGAATCCAGAGGCGGAAGCAATCTTGATGGCCGTACTGCGAAGTGCAGTCCCGCTCTCACCAACCCGCTTACGCACACCGGCGGAATGTGCGGCAACGTCCGCTGCATGCTGCAACTTACGTTGAGTGTAGTACCAGTAACCGGTCTCGCCCCCCATAGCCATGCCGCCGATCAACACGGGAGACATGATGGCGATTGCGACCGCGGTTGCCCCGTTCTCATCCCTTCTCAGTCTGCCGAGATGAGAAAGAAACGATTTCAGCCAGAAGTTCGGTTGATGCGACATCGTCATTTTTGCCCCCGAGGACACACCCTTGGACAAGCCTGGCCCCTTAAAAGGTCAACAATGACTCAGTTTTAGGAGTAACTCCATTCGCCTGAATGGCCTAGGCTGAACGCGCTATGCGGCAGAGAGCGATCCCATGCCGGCGATCAGCTCTCGCGCGGTGTGGGCGGCGCAACAAACCTTATCCAGCGATACCCCAATATCCTCTTCGGTGGCGCATTCCCGCTCCAAGGCCGTGCAAAGCTCCGCCAATTCCGAGAAGCCGAGCAAAGCAGCTTGAGATGTGATCGCATGAGCAGTTTTTGCGATCTGCATGCGATCCAACTCGGCGAAACAATCACCCGCGAAGCTTGTTCTCAGCTCCTCATCCAGGCGCATTAGCCACTGCCCGACACGCTCGACGCCGATCGTCATTTTGAAGTCTTCGAAGTGTCTTTCCTTGAAAGAGATCCTCGGAGAAAGAGGCGGTTCTTTGGAGGCCTCCCCCTCCAAAGGCAGCCATTCGCCTAGCTTCTTGAACAGGTCCTCGCGCCTGACAGGCTTTCCAATATGATCGTTGAAGCCCGCCTTCATGAAGGCACGGACTTGCTGAGGCAGAACATTGGCCGTCATCGCAGCAATAAAGACCTGACTTGCCGGATGATCCAAGGCCCGAATTTCCTTGATCGCGGTCAGCCCATCCATACCTGGCATCTGGATGTCCATCAGCACAAGATCGTAGGAAACTGCTTGAACGGCGGCAACAGCCTCCTCACCGTTCGAAACGGCATCGATCGTATGACCTGCGGCTTCCAGAAGGATCTGCACCAATTCGCGATTGATCTCCACGTCCTCAACGATGAGGATGCGAGAGGGCCGCGCAGCAGGCAACGTCAAGTCCGTCACCTGTTCAGGCAATGTCTGCGCCTGCGGCAATGTCAGCTCAATCCAGAATGTCGAGCCGCTGCCCTCCTCGCTCTCCATGCCGATCTGGCCGCCCATCATTTCGACGAGACGCTTTGAAATCGCAAGGCCAAGGCCAGTTCCACCATATTCCCTGCGTATGGATGGATCACCCTGCGAAAACCGCTTGAAAAGCCTGTCATGCTGCTCCGGCGCGATGCCGATGCCTGTGTCGACGACAGAGACGCGAATAATCTCACCAGCCTCAGAGGTTCCGATATAGTGCACGAGGGTCGTGATGTGTCCCTCGCGCG
>NZ_JBFUMH010000355.1:0-1552 GCF_054049475.1 Microvirga sp. P5_D2
GACGCGCACCGGGTTATCGTCGCTGACCCAGTCCTCCAGGCTTTCGGGAAATAGGGTGGTCTGGCTGCGATCCACGCCTTCAACAAAGCGCCTCATCGGATCCTCCAAACAGAGCGGGCAATCCTACCACCAACCGCGTTTTGACACAGCCTGGTTCAGCTCAGGAACCGCGAGCGGCACCCGCTCATCCCATAAAACACTGTGCGACCAAATCCTCGCATGTCATTGGGCCCCTCGCGAGCTATCGTGGACATCTAAGTCCTTCTGCTCAACATTAGGGCAGAAGCGAGACGCCCGATAAAATGGCTTCAGGGTTAACGCCTTGCGATATGGGCATGGTGAAGATGTTCTGTCCGCCCTCGTCCAGAACCACAAAGTGATACTTGCCTGAAGGACTGGACAGGATTGGGTCGAGTGCAACAAAGCCGTGGTTCATTCGCGCGAATTGGCGTGCTGCTTCATCATCGACGCAGTCGCGGCCAGTATCGTCCTCGGAGATGAGTTGGGAACCCTGATAAAGGTTGAAGTAGTACCGAGGCATGAGCGATGTCTCCTCTCACGATGAGGGCTAGGGTTCCTGCTCAGGGAGCAACTCGTCTTGGGCTTGAACTTCAGCACGGGTTCTAGGCTCCAACGGTACCGCAATCGCTTGAAGATGGACTAGAACAGGTGTTTTTAGCACGTCCTTGTACAGGCTCTGAAGTGAATGGCCGAGGAAGGTGCTGGGCTGCTGTTGCTGAAAGGTCGGTTGTTCAGCACATAGTCGCCCGTTTCCAAGGATACGTGAGTATCCTTTGGCAGCATGGATTTCCTCCACTGCTCTGCCTAAACCACCCGAATAACATATGTTAGCCGAAACTCACGACCCCGAGAGTTGGTTTCAGCGGGGCCATAAGATTGCACATGAAAGCCGGCTTTCTTCGTTTCGGCCAAGTTGAAACCAATTTCCGGTTTACGGCTTGTGAGTGTGTGATGGGTTGATATCTCGCTCTGGAATACCCATCACCAGCACACGGATTGGCCTGACTGCTTGTGCGGGTTGCTAACAGCAGCTGATCCGCTGATCCCTAGAGCCGAGTACCCGCGTCGGCTTTGACACAGGGAGGCTAGCATACAGATATCATCTGGGCCGAAGCATGCCCTTACGCTGCCAACCTAAGTGTCCGAGGCATCCTTCCGCTCGACAGTCTGAACCAACTCAACCGGGTTGACCCGGATAAACGCGACTAGCGAGTGACTGCATGTCACCACGGGCCCTCTCCTCAGGATTGGGCCCGTTTCTCAGACCGACGTGGTTAGGACAGAGTGTGCCCGGGATTGGGAACCTCCGCGCCAAAGCTGCGTTACGGCTTGGTTGCGTAGCGTATGCGTTCCCGACCTCCTGACAGGAACACACACTATGCTGAAACAACCCATCACCGGTTTTGCCAGACGTGTTGATGACACAGTTGCTCGTGCGATGACTATCCTCCAGAGCAGGCCGGACTTCCCCGACAAGTCAGAGGGTTCCAAGCCTCCGAGCACTAGAAAACCTCAGAAAACAATGTGAACC
>NZ_JBFUMH010000356.1:0-1536 GCF_054049475.1 Microvirga sp. P5_D2
TGTCACAGGCGTGATGACGCGGGCAGAACCCGCCCCTAAGTCCTGAGGGCGGCCATCAGCGGCTGAATACCCAGGATGTTCAGCACCCGAGTGAGATTGTAGGCGAGCACGTGCAGCGCCATCTCGCCCCTCACCTTCGGCAGCCGCTTCATCAGGAAGTGGACCGCACCCATGCGCAGCTTGATCGTGCCGAAGGGATGCTCGACCACCTCGCGCCGCTGGCGCATTGCCCCCGGGTTCAGATCAAGTCGGCGCTGCACGGCCTCCAGCACATCCTCGTGCTCCCAGCGCGTGATCCGCCGCTGCGGYCCTGTGGTGCACCGGCTCTTGATTGGACAACTCTGACAGGCGGTGGTCCAGTAGCGCCGCAGCGTCAGCCCGCGTTCCACGTTGCTGTAATAGTACTTGAGCTTCTCGCCCGCCGGGCAGCGATAGGCGTCCTCCTCAGGCAGGTAGACAAAGTCCTGCTTGCCGAACCGGCCCTTGGATTTGGCACTCGACGTCATCGGCTTGGGCAGAGTCACCGTAATCCCCGCCTGATCGCAGGCGAAGATTTCCTCACTGTCCCAGTAGCCGCGATCMGCCACCGCCTCGAGCTCCTCYACCTCCAGAACCGCTTTCACCTCCTTGCCCATGGCGGAAAGCTGGGCGAGGTCGCAGCCATCGTTGGTGACCTCATGCGCCACGATGAGGTGGTGTTTGGTCTCAACCGCCACCTGCACGTTGTAGCCCACCACCCCGGAGCCGCGCCCGCTGGTCGCCATCGAGCGCGCATCCGGATCGGTGAGCGAGATCTGCTGGTCGGGAGACGCCAACATCTGGGCTTCCAATTCCGCCAGACGCTGCATCTCCTGTTCGAGCCGGGCGATCTTCTCCTTGAGCCGGGTCGTCCTGGCGGAGAGCGCCTCTGTCGGTTCGTGCCGGTCGGCCGTGTCGAGTTGCTGGAGATAACGGGCCACGCTCTCTTCGATCTGAGCCCGCCGACGCTCGACCTTGGCGCGCGTGAAGTTGCGGTCCCGGTTGTTCACGGCCTTGAACTTGGAGCCGTCGATGGCCACGCTGGCGGTGTTCAGCAGGCCGATCTGGCGACAGAGAATGACGAACTGGGCGCAGACCTGRCGGATGGCGCGGCCATTGTCTTTGCGGAAATTGGCGATCGTCTTGTGATCGGGCATGAGGCGGCCCGTCAGCCACATCAGCTCAACATTGCGGCCTGCCTCACGCTCCAAACGTCGGCTCGACTGCACCCGGTTGAGATAGCCGTAGATGTAGAGCTTGAGCAGGATGGCGGGATGATACGACGGGCGTCCGGTTGCTTCGGGCACAATGCCTTCAAAGCCCAGAGCTCTCAACTCGAGTGCGTCGACAAAGGCGTCGATGACGCGCACCGGGTTATCGTCGCTGACCCAGTCCTCCAGGCTTTCGGGAAATAGGGTGGTCTGGCTGCGATCCACGCCTTCAACAAAGCGCCTCATCGGATCCTCCAAACAGAGCGGGCAATCCTACCACCAACCGCGTTTTGACACAGCCTGGGTC
>NZ_JBFUMH010000357.1:0-1527 GCF_054049475.1 Microvirga sp. P5_D2
ATCTCCATCACGGTCGAACACCGATCCGTCTGCATTGAAGATTTGGGCACGGATCTGTGTGCCTAAAGTACTGTCCTGACTGTTGTCTTCCCATGTAACAACAAACCGGCCATCGCTTAAAATCGTTACCTGCGGGGCTTTTTGGGTCCTAAGAATCGTTGTGTTGACGAGAAGTTCTGGCCCCTTGGGAGTCCCATCAGCATTGAAGAGGCGGGCGACTATCCCGCCATCCGTATCCGTACCGCTGGTTGATATCCCAATTGCCCAGACCGCGACATAACTTCCATCTTTGAAAGCTTCGACGACAGGGCTCGATTCTCCTCTAGGAGAAGCTTCATTCAAAAGACGCTCAGGTCCCCAAAGTGTAAGTGCCATCATTGCCCCCTTAGCAATCAATGTGCGGAGGACAGGAGCCTCCACATGCTATAACATATCTTTAGATTGTAAGGGTTCTGGCTAGGGAGCAAGCCGATAGGAGATAGAAACTTTATTTCAATCAGATATTCTTGCAATGTTGCAAAGATTGAAGCCAAAAATTGTATACCTATGAACGGTTAGGCTTTTTTAACCATAAATCGCACCGCTTTTTTGCAAGAAAAAGCCTGCCGCTCTAACGAGTGGCAGGCCATCATGGCTCTGTCTGAGGCAAAGCCTGCAGACGTGTGAATAAAGACCTTTGAACTCAGAACACCTCGAAGTCGGAGGCGAAGATGGCTTTGTTCTTGCCGATGTTGGCGAAGATCACTTGCTTGCCCGGCTTGTCGCCATTGGGATCATACCACACGTCGCCGGTCGCCTTGTTGACGCCGATATAGTCGTTGCCGTCCTTGGCTACTGCCCCAAGGGTGAAGTACTTGCTCTGCAGCTTGCCGATCTTCAGTTTCTTGAAGATGTCCTGGTCGAGCTTGATCGTGTCGTCGCGGTAGTTCCAGTCGAGGATCTTATCCTTGTTGCGGGTTTTGTGCCCTGCCGTGTCGAACACGAACATGTCCTTGCCCGCGCCGCCAGTGAGCATGTCGTTACCGAGACCACCGGAGATCGTGTCGGCACCCGCCTCTGCCCTGATCGTGTCGCGGCCCATAGTCCCGATCATCGTGTTGTTGAGCGTGTTGCCGGTGAGCGCCAGGCCGAGGGTGCCCATTGCGGTCAGCTTCTCCACGAAGGCACCGAGCGTGAAGTTGACGCTGGTAAATACATGATCGTCGCCACCTGCGGCACTGGTCTCGACGACAGTGTCGAAAACATTGTCGACATAGTAGGTGTCGTTACCGCCCTGGCCCACCATGCGGTCCGCGCCGGTACCGCCATTGATGACGTTGTGGCCATCATTGCCGATGAGCGTGTCATTCATGTTGGCGCCGCCGATGCTCAAGGGAGCCGTGCCAGCGGCTGCCTGAAGCACTTCGACCTGGGTGTTGTCGCCGAGGATCGCACTGTACGAGGCAACGATGGTGTCGTAACCGCCGCCGCCTTCCTCGATCACGATGTCGCCCGCCTCGATGTAATAGACGTCGTCGCCCGTTCCGC
>NZ_JBFUMH010000358.1:0-1504 GCF_054049475.1 Microvirga sp. P5_D2
TGTGGCTGCCAGATGTGGCTGCCAGATTGAAATGTCCGCTAGCCTGCAAAGCAGAAATGTCACTCCGCGGCGGCGAGGCGAGCCAGTGCCCGCTCACGTTTGGCGGCGATGGCCGGATCGGACATCACATCAGTCTTGCGTCCCGGTTTGGAACCCCGCGGCTTGTAGCCGGTCTTCTCGCTGTTGGTCTTGACCTTCGGTCGAGGAAGCTGGTCCTGCCGCTCCTTGATATAGGCCAGCACCTCGCCCAACCGCTTGTTCTCGGTAATCGCCGCATGGGTCACACGCTGGTCCTTGTCGAACATCCTGTAGGACAGGACATGCCCTTTCCACCGCACCTCAAGCCTGCCGTCGGCGAAGGCGTAGGTCTCAACGTATCGGCCGACGAGCCCGCGAGTGACGTCGTTCTCCTCCAGCATGATCCGCTTGCGCTCGTATGAAAATGTCAGCTGTGCGCCAACATAGCGCTGYTCGCGCCGGCACAGGATCTCCCGCAACCGGTTCAGTGGCACGTTCAGCGGCCGGTGGAGATCAGCCGGCCGGGCAGGAATCCGTGCGAACCTGGCATTGTAGCGTTCCATGAAGCCGGGCAGAACGGCATTGCCCTCGTCCATCGTGGCAACTCCCGCCAGGCGCAGCTCCTTCACCAGACGATCCTGGAGCGTCCGGTTGGCGCGCTCGACACGCCCCTTCGCCTGGCTGGAATTGGCGCACAGGATCTCGATGTTGAGTTCGCTCAGAGCACGGCCGAACTGCGTCATGCCCTGGCCGTTCCTGGCTTCCTGTCTGGCCACCCGAAACACGGAATGCTTGTCGGAGTAGAAAGCGACAGGGCAGCCATGGGTCTGCAGATAGAGCTCCAGGGCTTCAAAATAGCTGAAGGCGCTTTCTGATCGCACAAACCGCAACTGCATTAGTTTGCCCGTTGCATCATCAATGAAGACCAGCAGCGAGCATGGCTCACCGCGATCCTCAAACCAGCGATGGTCCGAGCCGTCGATCTGCACCAACTCGCCATAGGCTTCGCGCCGCAGCCGAGGCTGATGGAAGCTGCGTCGCTGTTTGCGGGACAACCAGAGGCCCGCCTCAGCCATCCACTGGCGCAAGGTCTCGCGCGACACCGTCAACCCGTGCTGTTCGGTCAGCTTCTCGGCGGCCAGGGTCGGGCCAAAATCGGYGTAACGCTCCCGMACGATCGCCAGGGCATAATCCCGCACGCCGCCGCTGATACGATTGTTCGAGGGTCGGCCGCGTGCCTTGTGCCGGATGGCGGCGGCGCCATCGGTTTGCAACCGCTCCAGCAGTCGGCGAACCTGCCGCGGGCTCAGCGCCAGGMTATGGGCCGCCGAGACGATCGTCATGCGGCGCTCGACAACCTTCGACAGAACCTCAATCCGCTGCAGGTCGCGCTCGCTCATCGCTATCAGTCCCATCCGCGTTCTCCCGCATCGTTCAGAAGCGGGGAGTGTGACATTCCTACTTTGCAGGATCAGGACATTCTAAC
>NZ_JBFUMH010000359.1:0-1502 GCF_054049475.1 Microvirga sp. P5_D2
AAAGATTGAGAGGCCTCTCCGTCCGACCCGATCATGAAGCGGCTTGGTGCCGACTTCGAAGAGAAGCCAGACCCCTGGCGGGAACTCATGAACGTCCCGCGGCAGCCTCTGAATGGCTGGAATGTCCCTGTGCGTTCATCGTCAGAGCCTGGAGCTTGCTATCCGGGGCGATTTCCTGCGCTTGACTGACACGCCCAAAAAAGAGAAGCGCCCACGAGTGGGCGCTCTAAGTTCCGGCCCGTAGGGGCAGTATTGGGAGCCGGTATTCAGATAATATCTCCATGATTTGTGTCACGAATTAGGCAAGTTTGAGCTTAATAGGGTAGGTCAATAGGCTAGATGTGTTATCCTGAGGCTTGGGACAATTTTCAAAAGCGTTCATGTGTGAACATTTCTGTTGAATACTACTAACGACTCAGTTACCGAAGGGCATCCCGTAGGGGCAAATACGGGCCTAAGGGCCGCGGACACGGTCGTAAGACTGGACGCGGCCCTTTTTATTCTTAGGGGGATAACCCTACCCACCCCTTTCTTGGACGAGAGGCATTTAAGCGCCCGATCACAAATTTCGCGAAGTGAKTGCGGAACCGTCATTTGCCAAACAGCTTGGTTTATRCTGGCAATTGGCCAGATCCTCTCGCGACCTCTCGACGCTTCGCAGAAGCGCCCAAGCCGCTCAGTGTCAGGGAGGGYTCCATGCGTTCGCAATCAGTCTTYGTTTCTGTCGCCCTTGCCGTCAGCCTGCCGCTGCCACTCCAAGYGCACGATATCTACACGCCTCTGATGGACCCTTGGGGTAARAGCTGTTGCGACGATCACGATTGTCGGCCTGCGCTATATCGGAGGACTAAAACTGGTGTGCAGATGCTCGTCGATGGACGGTGGATCGATGTGCCAGATATAGCGATTCAGCACCGTTCCTTGCCAGGAGATGCCGGCGAGACGGCCGGGGGGCATTGGTGCGGGTTCGTTCGCGAAGATTATGAGCACAACCTTGGCCCCTTTTATACAACGCGCTGTGCGATCCTGCCTCCTGAGGCTTCCGAGGCTGACCTTGAGCAGCTTGGCGCTTCAGGGCACTGATGAAGGTAGAGCTCTCACGTCGCCCTCCCTGTCATAAGAGGGGTGGGAAGGGGCCCTTCCACTGCATCGTCCAGCACGGCAAGGCGACGATGCTCCCGGTCAGGCTCGTGCGCTTCGGCATCGAAGGCTCGCAACGCCGCCAGAGCCTGCTCGACTTGGCCGCTCAAGGCCAAGCGTATGCGCTTTCTGCTCCCTGAGTTCGTAATCAAGCACGCTCCAGCCTGTCTCCGGCTGAAGGCCTATCGACAAGCTCTGGGATGCGAACTGCCATCTTAAGTCTCCGAAACGTGGCGATGGAGGTGAGATGGTGCCGCAGCCCTCATGGGTGAACGCGACACACTGGCGCAAGCCAGCACAGGCGACGCTCCGCGGCACCTGTCACGTGGCGATGTGGACGAGGAGGCCTTGCTGCCTGCCAC
>NZ_JBFUMH010000360.1:0-1462 GCF_054049475.1 Microvirga sp. P5_D2
AAACAGCTTGTTCTCGCCGACGTAGGAACTGATCATCTTTTTGATCTGGCGGGTCTCGAGCAGGCGGCCGAGCCCGATGCCGTCGACGCCGGCATTGTTGGAGATGAAGGTGAGCTCCCGGGCGCCCGAATCGCGAATGGCCTCGATCAGGGTCTCGGGAATGCCGCACAGGCCGAAGCCCCCGGCCATGATCGTCATGCCGTCCTTCACCGCACCCGACAACGCCGCACCCGCGTCGCTGAAAACCTTATCCATCAAAGAATCCTCCTGGGCATGTGCCTGCCCTTGAAAGGCCTGACATGCAATAGTGCCACACCCTGCAACCTGGCCTCATTTTAGACAATCCCTTCCTATGGATATAGGAGAACAATTGATAAATAAGGCCCCGCCACCCACAGGCCGTTCGCCTGCTGTCTCTTGCGAGGCGGGGGACAAGGTATCAAAACAAAACTCATGCCTCGCCGCATCGTCGTTTTCATCGCATTGATCGTCGTTGCCGTTCTCGGAATGGCCGCAGCTCCCTGGACCCTCAGGGAGAACGGGCTCTCGTCGGCGCTCACCAAGCATATGCAGGCGCGCTACGGGCTCGATCTGACGGTCGCCGGGCGCAGCACCTTCGCCGTTCTGCCCATCCCCCGGGTGAAGTTCGAGGACGTGACGCTCCATTTCCCCGACAAGGCGCTGATCGCCAAGGGCGGAACCTTGAGGGGCGAGCTGCGCTTGCTTCCGCTGCTTTTCGGCCGGATCGAGCTGTCGGATTTCGACCTGACGGAAACTCGCGTCACAGCGTCCTACGAGGCGCTTCGGACCGTCACCTGGACGGAGCTCGCCAAGAACCGCGCCAATGACACCTATGCCCGCCGCCTGATCCTCAGCAGGTCGTCGATCCGCTGGACGGACCTGAAGGATGCCAATCTCGACAATCTCGATCTCGTGATCCGCTGGACCGATGCCGACGAGCCGATGACTGTCTCCGGCGCGGCGGACTGGCGCGGCGAGCGCGTCCATGTGGAGGGAGCGTCCGCTCACCCGACCCTGCTCGCCGCGGGTCAGATCAGCCCGGTTTCGCTCGATGCCTCGACCGCATCGGGGCGTATTCGCCTGAAGGGCGAGGCGCAGCTCGGGCCCAATCCGCGCATGACCGGCGAAAGCGTGATCGAAGCCCGCTCACTCAGCAACTTCACCCGCTGGAGCGGCATGAAATTGCCCTTGGGGTCGCTCGTGCAGGCCTTCTCCATCAGCGGCGATTTCTCCATGGACCGCCGCCGCTTGTCCTGGCCGTCCGTTGCGGTCACGATGGGCCACGACAAGCTCGAAGGCGCGCTCGCCGTGCGCTTCGACGCGGCCCGCTCTCTCATCACCGGGACGCTTGCCGCGGACGACCTCAACCTGTCCGACCTGTTCGCACCCTTCGCCCAGGCCAAGGGCGCGAACGGCGCCTGGAGCGACGACGCGGTAGACC
>NZ_JBFUMH010000361.1:0-1455 GCF_054049475.1 Microvirga sp. P5_D2
GCGCGATCTAAACCGTGGGCCGCAGCAGGAAGAGGCGTCCTACAGCGAACGGCAGATCTTCGAGAATGCCCTAGACTTCATGGTGAAGGAGGTCGCAGTGGTGAGACAGATAACCGAGACCGAAGCCCGCAAGCTCATTGAGGAGGGTTTAGCCAACGCCCTCCGTTCCAGCAAGCCGACCGGGAGCGAAGCGGCGGCATAGCCGCATTTGTACACAGTCTCTATTGGCGGTTCTCAAAGGAGAATAGGTACTGTCAACTTAACGGTGAGGAGACAACATCATCGTCAGGTCCATCCAGATTAGCCTGCAAACACGGTACCAGTGACATCACGCCAAGTGGCGAAGGCGCGATCGCGGGCAGCGCGATACTCGCTGGCGGAGAGGGAATGGCGGCGGAGCTGGAAGTGGTAGTGGATCGGAGTGTGAGTGGCGAGGAACTGTTGTGCCTGCCCGGCTGATTTGAAACGCCTCATATGACGCTCGCGCCTTCGGGTGGGTTGGTGCGAGACCTCACAGCGGTTGTTGAGATACCGGCTCTGCCGATGATCAACGCCCGGCAGGATCTCGCGTTTGGCGGCGCCATAGGATCCGAGTTTGTCCGTCACGATCACTCTGGGCACATAGCGCAAGCCCTTCAGCAGCTTGCGAAAGAAGCACTTGGCCGCCTTCGTGTTGCGGCGTCTCTGGACCAGCACATCGAGCACGTTGCCGTGCTGGTCGACCGCCCGGCAGAGATAATGCAGTTTGCCTCGGATGCGAACAAACACCTCATCGAGAAACCATTTGTCACCGGGCTGCGGCCGGCGCTGCTTAAGGGTCTTGGCGTAGGTGCGCCCGAAGCGCAGGCTCCACTCACGGATCGTTTCGCAGCTGACCACGATGCCCCGGGCTGCCAAGATGAGCTCGACCTCACGCAGGCTCAGGCTAAAGCAGTGATACAAACAGACCGCTTGGTCGATGATTTCGGCTGGAAAGCGGAAGCCTCGGTACAGGTTGGAGATCGTGCTCATGTCCGAGACCCTGCCATAGGCCCAGGTTCCTCGCCAACTTGACAGTACCCTTGGGCTTCAGGTCTGGCATCGTTGTGGGTTCCCGGGCCGCCGTCAGCCCGGGTGCATCGGCCTGGCCCGGTGCGACAACGCCGATACAGCCGTTTCGCTCCCTTGCCCGGCTTAGCGCTCTCGGCCACCCCTCAGGAAACTGCCGGGTGGCTGGGAACCGTTCAGGTTCAAGGCCGTTGCCGTGTTGCGACGCAGCAAATTCCTTCGCTGTTGCGAGATTAGCTTCCTAGTATCTGCGCCGCCACTTTCCAAAGTTCAGTCGAACCCGAAGTCCGTGCACCTCGGAGAGCCATTGCTTCGCTCTTCCGTAGCAGTCCGTCACAACCAGATCGGGCAACGGCATCCCACTCAGTATTGCGTTTGGCTTCAATTTCTCATGAGGACGACATGACG
>NZ_JBFUMH010000362.1:0-1442 GCF_054049475.1 Microvirga sp. P5_D2
CCTTGCACGTGCCGGACACCATCACCCTTTTGCCGCTGCCGTCGGCGCCATCACCCTTTTGCCGCTGCCGTCGGCGTCACCCCAACTGAACCCGGTGGAGCGGGTCTGGCTGTACCTGCGTGAGCGCTATCTCTCGCATCGCGTGCTTGATGACTATGACGCGGTGTTGGAGGCCGTCTGCCACGCCTGGAACCGTCTCCTCGACGAGACAGGCCGTCTCACAACATTGACGGCTTACCCATATCTCACCGCGTCACCAATTCCCTGAACGGGTATAAATTGTGTACGACTTACCGTCGATGTTTGCGGTGAGAGTCTGCTTGCCAGTTGAAAGTGCCATGATGTTTGTCCCAAGTATCGTCGAGCCACTTTTCGCGAGGCTTTCGTGCGACTTCCTTAATTAAAGTATAGAGAATGATAAAGATGGTGGGATTTAACGCTGAATACTCATTACAATTGCATACAACGTACTGAAGCGCATTGCATAATTTAGGTTGCAGAGACTATAGCCTTAGCAATACGAACTGCTTTTCCCCAATGAATGAGGCCAAATCAAGTTGGATAGAAATCTTTTGTGCTTCCAAGGAGGCAAGGCGACCTGATTGGGTGGAACTGACCAGATTGATTCAGAGAATTGAGTGGAAACCAAGAAGTCCAGGACGCCGAAGAAGCGGTTCAGTCCAGGCGTGATGAGCGACCCGATGATAGTGCGGAAGAACCATCCCACTATCGGAATTATGAGCCCTTACATCTGCGGTGCTGGATCGATGCAGCTATCATCTTGGACATCGTGAAAGCTGATGCGGACTTTGCCGATGTGCTGGGTTGGATCGGCCGCTGCCCCGAGGTCAATCAATGGGTTCATCTCGCCCACGAGGCATTCTTCAGCATTGTCAGCCAGTCTCAGCCGCACTTGGCGGTGCCGCACCCGTGCTTCGAAGTCGTTGACCAGGAACTGGGTCTCCCGATCCACGTCGATATCAATGCGGCCAAAGCGATTGCCATCGGCGCCGGTAGCGATCTGAAGGCCCTGCAGCAGGTGATGGAGCTCTGCCGGCCATTCAACGATGGGGTTCTGGCTCAATGGCATAGGTGCGCCTGTGTTTGGATGACTCTTCAAGACTTCAACACTCTAAGCGAAGGCCATGCTTAGCGGTTCCATAAAGGGGTTTCTGCGCAATTCGCGTGTAGAACCCCGTTAGAAAGGTCACTCCTCTCCCCGTTACAAATGTCACTCTCCCTGGGTGATCGTGCTGGGGAGATTGGATCTGATGACGGTGATCGGGATGAGCCGGCCAGAGATCGATCGGGTTCACATTCTGCGGGACGTCGTGGCGGAGCGAATTACGGTGCGCGAAGCCGCCCAGCTGCTGCGGATCACACGGCGCCAAGTATTCCGATTGCTCAAGGCCTATCAGACCGGCGGTCCCGCGGCCTTGGTG
>NZ_JBFUMH010000363.1:0-1331 GCF_054049475.1 Microvirga sp. P5_D2
CCTTCCACTGCAGGCCGTTGCGGATGACGTAGACGATCCCGCTGACCACCCGCCGGTCATCCACCCGAGGAACGCCATGAGCCCGCGGGAAGTGCGGCGAAATCCGCGCCATCTGGCGCTCACTGAGCAAAAACAGATCACCCATTCAGAGCCTCCTAAACCGGAGGCTCTGAATCACACCTTAGCCCAAATTAATAGGTCCTGAGCCTAGGTGAGCCGGCATTGCGACCATCCAGGGAGAACGACCATGCCATACGGCACAAGGACGAGGCTGCGCGCGAAAGGTAAACGCATCCTTACCATGACCAACCGCAGGAACACTCATCTCTCGGTTCGGCCTGCTCCATGAGCCTTGGCGTACAACTCCGCTCGGGTGGAGGGTGTGATAAATACGTTGTTACCGCCGTTGTAGATGGCGGCGAGTTCGAGAAAAGTGCAGCGGGCTATCGGCGAGAGAGCGCCAAGCAGGCGAGTTGGGAAGCAAGACAGCGAAACTTTCTCCTACGCTTCAAGCCAACTAGGCTCGACCATAGAACTTCAACAGCTTCAGACAACACTCAACAAGACGCCGGCCAGCGTCCCTGCGCCTCTGCTCAACGCCGCCTCTCGGGGACAAAAACCGCGGGCCAGGCAAGAGATGCCGTCATGTTCTATGACCACAACCCGCCTTCGCGTCCGGTCGCCACTTGATGGGCATTGCCAATGTAGGCGTGCCAGCGACTGTCACCCTGCCGCTCCGGCTTGTCCGCGTCAAAGCAGGTAAGAGGCACTTTCACCTCTATAGCGAGGAAACGAAAAAACCCTACCCCTCAAGGGATAGGGTTAAGTTTCTCCTCGTCTTCGGAACTCTCCGAAAACAAAGCAAGTAAGGCATTTGGCCCCGGCTAAGTCAATCCGGAGGCAGTAATTTGATCCTCGGCAATTAAGTCTCTGAAGAAGAAGCAGCTTTCCTCAAGATAGACCGAACGCTCTAAGCCTTTGGTATTGGGCGGTGGATGTCGCATAAAATGCGACTGTTGCAGCGAAACTATAGAAATCCTTTACGAATCGATTGTAGCTTTTCCGGCGATTCCTCGCATTTCGGATAAACGCTCATGAAAACTCGTATTCTTACCCTTCTTGCCGCGACTGCCATCACGACCGCTGGCATCTCCGCCGGGTCCGCTGCCGACCTTCCGTCTCGTCTGGCCCCGGCTCCGGTTTTCGCTCCTGTTCCGGTCTTCACCTGGACCGGCTTCTACGTCGGTGTGAACGCTGGCTACGGCTGGCACAATGACGACAACAACGCTGCCGTCTTCGTTCCGGGTGGCGCGGTTGGCGTGGGCTCGCCC
>NZ_JBFUMH010000364.1:0-1313 GCF_054049475.1 Microvirga sp. P5_D2
GCACTGAGTACATCTTTTTGAGCTGATGGCCCGTTCAAACGAACATGACGAAAAACAGGTACACCGTCGCGTTTCTGTTCATTCCGAATCCTCCTGAACGCGTGAAAGATTTGGTACCGAACCCGTGGAAGGGCAGGATGCCTATCAGGAGAACCTGTAACTTTCCCTAGGCCGTTTGGTCGATTTCGGAGGCGTGGAAGCACTAGACCATCAAGCCGAATGGACGGACGCCGGAAAAAAGCTTTTCAATGCATTAACACAGCCACGAGGGCTTGTGGGGGGCCGCATCAGCGATGCGGCAGACCAGTGGACTAAAACCGAGGTATAAAAATTATGAAGTCTCTCGTTTCGCGCTTTCTCAAAAACCAGTCTGGCGCCACTGCTATCGAGTATGGCCTGATCGCTGCCCTTATCGCAGTCGTCATCATTACCGCTGTCGGTCTGGTTGGTACACAGCTCGATATCACCTTCGACAGGATCGCGACCGCGCTCACCGACGCAAACACACCCTAACTCTTTGATACTTCATGTATCTCAGCCACACTAAATTCTGCGGAGGAGTTCAATGTCTCCTCCGCACAATCATTAGAAACAGTCGCGATAATCGCGTCATAGACCACTAAGGGGCAGCAATGACGATCTCTGCTGTTGCAGCGCTCACGGCAAGTCTCTGCTTCGCTGCTGCGACAGTCTGGGCAGGGTTGATGGACCTTGCCACGATGAAGATCCGCAATGAGCTCGTCCTTTTTCTTCTCGGCATTTATGCGGCTCTGGCACCGCTTGCCGGCTTTGGAGCGGTGCAAATCGGCTTCAGTGCTGCAGTAGCGCTGAGCGTTCTGGCCGGCATGTTCATTTTTTTCGCGCTCGGCTGGATCGGTGGCGGAGATGCGAAACTCAGCGCTGTTGTCGTTCTTTGGATCGGCGCAGAGCACGCCCTTCCCTATGTTGTTTACACCGCCCTCTTCGGCGGCATCCTGACTCTCGCCCTGCTCCAGTTTCGTTCAATCCCCCTTCCCGCTTCTGCTCGTCGCGTACCATGGATCGCACAGCTGCACGCGCAGGATTCCGGCGTGCCCTACGGCATTGCCATTGCGTCAGCAGCCCTGTTCATTTTCCCAAGCACAAAATGGATGACGGTGCTGTCATGAGCGAAACAGGCCGGCAGGATTTCGTCATAATCTTAATTTCGGTACGGCGAGGTTTCCGATCATGATGCGCATCATCATTCTCGTTATCGCCATCGGCGCAGGCAGTCTTGCCGGCTGGCTTGCCCTGTCTATGAAACCAGGCGTCGCTGTCACTCCGGTTCAAGC
>NZ_JBFUMH010000365.1:0-1223 GCF_054049475.1 Microvirga sp. P5_D2
GAGCTGAGGAATGAGACAGAACAAACCTTCTATGAAACGGGCAAAGCAGGACTCGGAGTCCGTCACAAAGAAACAAACAACGGTTCTCCTAGTGAGACTTGTAACAAAGGCTTTCCGAAGAAAGCTGGGGCGGTTCTTCAAAACGAACAATCCCCTGAGCATGTATCACCGGAATTGATCATTGAGGCATGTCCCGTCCTCGGGGRCTATCCAACGCCCATTCTTGATGTGTCCGATATCGTTGCGGCCGGCCGCTATCTGCGGGCATCCTTGGGCGCTCACGAAAGCGCGTGGAACGAGGCTGTTGCCGAGATTGGTCTGGTCAGGACCGCGATAACCGTGATCCACGTGTTGCAGCTCTACGATGACGACGTCACAAGCGGGGAGAACCGCATCAAGAATCCGGGCGGATATTTCCGGGCCATGACCCGCATGGTTAAGGCTGGCCGCGTTGATCTGAGTGTTGAGTTACTGGCGATGCGACGACGCAGGATGTCTTAGAATGCAGCCGTTTTGGATACATGCCCTTGTGCCGTTTGAATGAACCGCGTTTCGGCGTCGACAGGGGCGTTAGCCTTGTCTGTGAGAGGCCTCTGGCGCCCGTTTGCGGCCGCGCACTCCTCTGATCGGAGCGCGATGGCCGACGCGAGAGGATACGCGCTCGGAAGCAGCAACGCCTGATTTGGGCGAGTCATCCATCCGACGCTCCCAAGTTGGGAAACGGGTTTATGATCCAGGAAGCGGCATGAGTGATGCTGCACGCTGCCTCGGCACGAGCAATTATCACCGCTGTGAATCTGTCAGGTCTGATCGATTCAGGCGTTTAATTACGGCATTCGGTAGCAAAAGCCACCAGGTAGCGGTATCTTTGGAGCGTTGGAAAGCAATCGTTGCGGTTTCTCTGTCAGCCTGGGAGGCGGATATGAGGTGGCTCTGCTCGGTCGCAATGCTTCTTGCCTTGTTCGCCGATCCGACCGACGTGCAAGCTGTCCAAGGCGCCAAGGAGCGATCAATCGACGAATTGCCCCTGACCGCAGAGGTGGATCGCACGGGCGATTTCCTAGCCTGGGGGTTCGACGCCCTCTGGATGATGACAGCGGGGACGACAGCTCTTGTGAACGGTGAGTGGCAGTCGGTCGGTTCATCGCTCGTCCGCGTCGACGGAAAAACCAATCAGGCCGAAGACAATGTGATCCAGGGGGCGACGGCACGCGTCCGGGGCC
>NZ_JBFUMH010000366.1:0-1188 GCF_054049475.1 Microvirga sp. P5_D2
CGCTGGTTGGCTCTAGCTGAGCATCGTGAGACGGCTGCATCGAAGACGGTCGCTGATAAAGCAATCGCTGACCCGACTTTCGCCACCCTCGACACTGACAGCAGGTTTGCGCGAGTGCTGAGCGCCATTAGCAAACCGGCGACCGGTCAGGGCGGCAAGGCAGGAACTAGAACTGTCGTCGCTCCCTCAGGGCAGAAAATTGCTCGGGTGACGCATGCCGGGACTGATTTGAAGATAGCTGTAGATCAGGGCTTAGGCGCGGGTTTCGCGGCCTTCCTGGTCGATCAGTTGCCAAGCCTGTTCGAAACCTACACGGCCGAGAACGGGAAAGGTGGAGCAGGCGAGGGCGGTCCCCTCGCCAGTCAGCAACACGAGCAGGAGTAACGCGGCAAAAGAAAAAGGCCCCCGGAACGAAGTCACGGAAGCCCTTCTCGTAGTCTCATCACCTCCGAGATTCCCACTTCCGAACAGCTCAGTCAAGAGTCTTGGCGTCATTTCGGCGAGCAGATTTCTATTGCCCTAAGCAGGGCACAGAACATGGATCACATCTCATCAACGCCCTTTGGGCGGCCGCTCTCGCTTGCCATGGTGGCTGCGAGGGTGAGGGTAGAGCATTGCTCACCCGAAACTATCGCTGAAAAGTGGAAGGTGCTCGACGACCTGCGCGAGGCCAAAGAGGCTTTGGGCGTGTCGGATCGGGCGCTTAGCGTCCTCAATGCTCTTCTGACATTCCATCAAGACGCGACCATGACGCTGGGGGAGGGGCTTATTGTTTTCCCCTCAAACAGGGCTCTGCTGCTGCGGGCCAACGGTATGGCGCCAGCAACTCTGCGGCGGAACCTGGCAGCGCTGGTCCACGCCGGGCTCATCATCCGACGCGACAGCCCCAATGGGAAGCGTTACGCCCGGAAAGGCGAGGGCGGTCAGGTTGAGCAGGCCTTTGGCTTTGATCTGAGCCCATTGGTGGCTCGTGCTGCCGAGTTCGAGAAGCTGGCAAAGAAGGCCCGTGCGCACGCCAAGGCCCGCTATCTGCTGCGGGAGGAAATCAGCCTTCTACGGCGCGATATCTCCCAGACCCTTCTGGTGGCGACTGCGGAGCATCTGGACGGCCCATGGGCGGATCTGTCTGAGGCGTTCAGAGCAACCGGCGGCATGCCGGCGCGGAACGCGGATCAGGTTGTGTTGGAG
>NZ_JBFUMH010000367.1:0-1809 GCF_054049475.1 Microvirga sp. P5_D2
GCTGACGGCAAAGTGCCCTGCCGCCGCCCGGCAGGAATGGCCCGCCTCGACAAAGTCGGACACCCGCACCCGAAGATCGAGAGAATAGCAGTGACCCATGATCCACCTCCCGTTCCAGCAAGTGAATCACAGATCGCACCAGGCCAAAACCCAGGAGTCGAATTTCCAGTCCGATGCTTTAGCGGTGGCGTTTATTTTTTGCGTAGACAGGGCCGATCCTCAGGCTCGTAGGGTTAGCCGGAAGCAATAGTCGGAACCTGCTGTATTCCCCCGGAGCGGCTACGAATTCTTTACGAAGTCGGCCCTAGATGACCGGACAGGGCGATGAGCTCGAACAGTTGCGGAGGCTCTACCCCTCCGCTTGCGCCCTGGCTGAGAGGTTCGCCTAGACTCTTGGCTGGGGCGTTTTCATTTTTGGACTACTTCACAATCTGAGCACGCATCCCCTGAGTGGGACATGCCAATATAGGCAAAAAAGCTTAGATTTATGTCGTGGCCTACTCTGCCCCTATGGTAGCCACGGCGCCCTGGCTGAGCACCTGCTGGTATCACTCGGCTGGGGCGTTCTCATATGCGGCCAAAGAAAAACCCCGCCAGAAGACGGGGCTGCGCATGAGACGCTTTCACAAGTTGCAGTCGCTTTAGAAGGCTTGATCACGCGTGTGGATGTAACGGCATACGACAGCTGCCATGCAGAAGGCAAGCCACAATCCAAGAGCGGTCGACGGCACGTGCATCTTGGGCATCTCCTCTAGGCTTCGCCGCAGCGAGGAACATAGGGGCAAACTTGGCCGAAGCAATTCGGACGGATGGCTACCCCATTTGGTTTAGTGGCCCGCCGAAGCGAGCCTGAATGACGAGAGGCGGAGGGGGTTAGAGCGAGCCCATCTTTGTCAGATTACGAAGGGATGGACGAGCTAGAGCAACGGGCATTCAGACGAATCCATATCCGGCAGCGGTGAAGTAGTTGCGGCATGCGTCGGGCTCGACCAGATCGCAAATGTCGCCGATGGCGTGCCAGAGCGCCTCAACGGTTCGGGCTTCGGCTGTGCGCAAGTGCGCTTTGATCTGGGAGAAGACCTGCTCAATCGGGTTCAAATCCGGACTGTACGGTGGCAGGAACAGGAACCAGGCGCCTCTTTGCTTCAGGCAGTGTACGGCCTTCCAGCCAGTGCCCGAACGGCGCCTTGGCGTACAGCCGCTGCCCTTTGGGACAGCGGCCACGCAGGCGTGTCATCCTAGTAGATGTGCCGGTTTCATCCAGAAACACGAACCGATGCGGCTCCTTTCGCATGCGCGGCTGACGCTTCGTGCGCCAATGATCGCGCGCCTGGCGCACGTCGGAGCGTCCTTGTTCGCTGGCCCGCAGCGTTTTTTTTGAAGCTGTAGCCCTGGCGGATGAACCAGTGCGAGATCGCAGCGGGCGTGATCTTCGTGCCGCGGGACGCCAGTTCTGCCGCGAGCTGGGGCATGGTGATGTCATCCTTCTCGCTCACGCGGCGGATGAGGAAGTCGCGGTGCGGATCGAGCTTGGAGTAGCGCCAGCCACCCTCCGGCTTGGGCGCCAAGCTGCCGGTGGCGCGATAGGCCGCCATGAGCCGCACCACGAACGCGACGGAGACCTCGAAGTGGTGGGCGGCTGCGTGGCAGGAATGGCCCGCCTCGACAAAGCGCGCCACCCGGCGGCGCAGATCCAGCGAGTAGGACTTGGTCATCGCTCATCTCCTCTGAAGAGGGCTGAGACAAGTGAATCACGAAGCCGACATGCCGCATAGCCCCAACGACTCCATCAGAACTGTCGTCGCTCTA
>NZ_JBFUMH010000368.1:0-1159 GCF_054049475.1 Microvirga sp. P5_D2
GAAGCATATGGCTCGCGCGAGGCTATCGCCGAAGTGAAGGCCCGCCTGTATGACGTCGCTGACGGCGGCACAGYGATCATCCCTCGGGATTCCGAGCTGTTCGATTATCTCCGCACACGCGCCCTATCGTTCGGGGCGAAAATCGTGTCCTTCGGAGAACATCCCGAGGCTGACTTCCGGCTTGTCGATTACACACCTGACGACCCGGTTGTGCATGCGGATCTGAAGGGCCAGGATTTTGCCTACAGGCTGGGTATTCCCGGGCGGCACATGGCCATCAACAGCCTTGGCGCGCTTGCGGCAATCGATGCGCTCGGCCTTGATCTGAACGTGGCGGCCAGCGCGCTTGGGGAGATGGAGGCCATCGCCGGTCGCGGCAACGTCATGCGCATTGCCCTGGCATCCGGTACCGCTCATATCTTTGATGAGGCGTACAACGCTAATCCGACGTCGGTTGCCGCCGTGCTGGCGACATTCGCACACCAGCGATGCGAGAATGGCGGGCGGAAGCTTGCTCTCCTCGGCGACATGCGAGAACTGGGAGAGCGCTCGGCTGAACTCCATGCAAGTCTGGCAGAGCCCGTTCTCGCGGCAAATCTGGATACGGTGCTCACGGTGGGAGAGCAGATGACGTATCTCCGTCGTGCGCTGCCGGAGCGCATTCTCGGCCCGCATTATGCAACAGCGGATGATGTTCTGCCCGATCTGGTCAGCATCCTCCGCCCAGGAGACCAGCTTCTCGTGAAAGCTTCACATGGCACCGGCCTACATGAGGTCGTCGCTCGCATGCGCCTACAACTCGGCGACGGCAACGGTGAAGCGGCATAGCTACAACTGATCCAGTGCGCTCAACAGGAGCCTCATATCCACATAGCGTGCGCTATCTGATTGAGAGCACAAGATCACCGAGGCCAGTTTCGCGCCCGAGGATGTCCGCGAGCAGATGGCGAGGTTGTAGGTGATGGAGCGGAGCGTTCCGGTTTTGCCGCCCAGAACATTGGCATCCTCAATCATCTTCACCGACGATGCGATGTGTTCGACTCTCGCGTTCGGCCCTGTAATCGTCATGTCGTAGGTGGCGCGGCTCCACACATTCGTTATCGCCGGCCGTCTGCACGCAGCAACCAGGAGCTTCGCCATGTCCGCAGCGGTTGTAACC
>NZ_JBFUMH010000369.1:0-1149 GCF_054049475.1 Microvirga sp. P5_D2
ATCCAGGGGGCGACATCCAGGGGGCGACGGCACGCGTCCGGGGCCTGGCCATCGGCGAAGGGGCCGTTTGGATCCCGAATTCCGGACCGGAACAGATCTTCAAGTTCGATCCGGTCGAAAAGAAGGTTGTGCTGACGATCCCGGTCCGCTTCATCGGCACCGAAGGCAGTGTGGGCATCGGCGAGGGATCGGTCTGGATCACGGCGAGGGGCAATGTCCTGACCCGTTTCAACGCCGCGACGGGGGTGGAGGAGGCGGCCATCAAATTACCTGGCGAAGCACCGGCGGCCATCGTCGACAATGGCTTCGTCTGGGTGTCGGGGTTCGAACGCGGCGAGCTGTACAAGGTCGATGCACGGACAAACACCCTCGTCCAGACGATTCCCCTCCGTCCCGGGCCACGGTTCCTGACCGCAGGCGAAGGCTCGATCTGGGTTCATAACCAAGGTGATAGCTCAGTGCAGCGCATCGATCCGGCGTCCGGGGCGGTGATCGCCACCATCGAAACGGGCCGGGTGGGCAGGGGTGGAGATCTCACGACAGGCGGGGGCTATGTCTGGCTGACCCTGAGCGGTACGCCGCTCGTGCAAATCGATCCGAAGACCAACGCGGTAGTCGCGGTCTTCAAAGGGATAGGATGGGGAGACGCAATTCGCTTCGGTGGGGGATCACTTTGGATATCGGGGCATTCGATCCGGCGGCTCACGCCACCTGATTGACCGCTTTCCACCTGACCAGAGATGTTCTGCAACGATCGGCGGACCTGAAGCCGTCCCCTTCCGATGCCTCGCGACTTGTCACGATTGCCATTGGGACAATGCCTCATTCTTTCTGGCGCCTACCTGGTATTCGCGTGCCTACAGCATCGTGCGCTAAAACGTACTCAGACAGAGGATGCTATGCCTTTGCTGGGGCGAAGCTTTTCCGGCACGCCAGCGCCCACGTTCGCGCACGCTGCTATAGCATTCGGTGGCCTTTGCTACCGAATGCCGTTTAATTAGACGAGGGCGGGGCGTATGCGCGATGGTCTCCTTCCAAGAACTTGGACCAGTGAACGTGAGAGTTTTCGGTTAGACTCCTGATGCGACGGAGAGCTGACCGATGAAGAAGACCCGCTTCACAGACCAGCAGATCGCCTTTGCCCTGCAG
>NZ_JBFUMH010000370.1:0-1104 GCF_054049475.1 Microvirga sp. P5_D2
GAAAGGCTCACGAGCAAGTTCGCCTCAGACGGCATGAAAAGCACTCCTGGGCGAAAGGCTCACGAGCAAGTTCGCCTCAGACGGCATGAAAAGCACTCCTGGGCTGATAGGCGGGGCCGCGCGCCAGCACCGCCCAGGCAATGCGGGCGAGCTTATTGGCGAGTGCAATCACCAGCATGTTGCGATGCAGCCTCCGGCCCGTGGTCTCAATCCAGGGCCACAGGCCGAGCCTCGCCCCATGCGGTCGACGCACCAGCACGATGTGGGCGGCTTGGACGAAGAGCGTCCGCAGGTACTTGTTCCCGCGCTTGGAGATCTTGCCCAGGATGGTGCGGTCGCCGGTCGACTCCTGTTTGGGCACCAGCCCGAGCCAAGCCCCGAAGTCCCGCCCCTGCTTGAACCCAGCGCCCGTCCCAATCGCCGCCACGACAGCCGACGAGATGATCGGTCCAACGCCCGGGACGCTCATCAGGCGCTGACAGTGCTCATCTTGAGCAGCCAGWGCTTCGATCTCGGCGGAGACATCGGTAATGCGCGCGTCGAGCCGGCGCCAATCCTCAGCCAAATCAGCAATGAGGTGAACGATGCGCAGCGATAGGGCGTCAGAGTACGAACCTAGGATGCCTGGCAACGCCTGCCTCAACGGCGCAAGCCCCTGGCGCACGGTGATGCCGCGCTCGAGAAGGAAGCCGCGGATTTGGTTGGTGACGCTTGTGCGCTGACTGACCAGGCGTGAACGCACCCGGTGCAGGGCGAGCAGATCCATCTGGTCTGGCGTCTTGATCGCCACGAACGACATGGTCGGCCGCTGCACCGCCTCCGCGATGGCTTCGGCATCGCGATAATCGTTCTTGTGGCCCTTGAGGAAAGGTTTGACGTACTGAGCCGGGATCAGGCGCACGTCATGGCCGAGCGTCCGGAGTTGCCGACCGATGGGGTGGGCGCCAGCACAGGCCTCCATGCCAATCAGGCAGGGTGGGATGTTCGCCAGGCGCTGGGTGAGCTGCGTGCGGGAGAGCTTGATCCGCAGCACGATGGCGCCGCGCTCATCCTGGCCGACGAGATGGAAGCTGTTCTTGCCCAGATCGATGCCCAGCGTGGCAA
>NZ_JBFUMH010000371.1:0-1089 GCF_054049475.1 Microvirga sp. P5_D2
ACGTACAAAAGTGGGCAGGGGAGATTGTGATGGGTGAGCGTCGTTCCATAAAGCGATGGCCCGCTGTTCTCGCAGCCCGGATCACGTCAGATAGCGGAGCCGTGTCCATTGAGTGCATCGTGCGGGACCTCTCCGACACTGGAGCGCGGATCTATCTCACCGATAATTCCAGCCTGCCACTTGAGTTCGTGCTGGAGATCCCAAGTCGGGGATTGCGGGTCCAATCTCGCCTGATGTGGGGCCGAGGGGCCAACCACGGCGTCGTATTTCTGGAAGTGGTCAAAGCCTGGACCGACCCTCTGCGCACAGCCGCGTAATTCGCAAAAGGCCGTTTACGGAACCGGATGTGGCATCATCTGAACGTATTTGGAAGAACATCCACTCCAGCGCCATCGCAGTTAAGTATAGCGAAAATTTTGTGCCTCTTACAAGACGGCTAATAACAATGCTAGTACTTGGGAATGCTGTTGACGACGATTGTCATGGCTCCATCCGCTCCGCAACTCGCTGAACCTGCATAGCATTCCATTCGTGGCCCCTTGCCACCCTGAACGCTAAGGCCATCAGGAGACGGCCCGCGGTGGTGAGCGGAGCGCCGTGCAGGTGCAGCGGGTGATGGAGCGGGCCTGAGCTGTAGTTCGGCTACAAGCCGAAGGTTTACTGCTTCTTCAATCCGGCTGCACAAAGTCGATTTGCAGTTTCAACCGGACACTGTCCGTAGGAGCGCCGGTTATCTCTGCTATTCGGCGCTGCGCTTCCTCTAGGATTTCTTGGAGTTTTGCTGCGTCTGATCCGGTTTGCTCTGAGAAGTTGCCGCCTTGCGGCTGTACTTCCTCCGCTGAGGGCGAAGTGTTCGATGCAGCCTGCTCGGGTGTATTGGTATCCTGCGGTTGACCTTGCTCCAGCGAGGGAAGAGCTTCGCTCACTATGTCGACTTGGGGAACTTCGGTGAACATAACTCCATGCTCTTTGCCGTTTGACCACACGGCGCAAGCCCATCGGGACAACCTCTTCTTTGGAATCTCCAGCTCGAATGTCGATGGGATCTTGATCGGATGGGAGAATGCAATCCGCGCCCCGGTGTCGGAA
>NZ_JBFUMH010000372.1:0-1072 GCF_054049475.1 Microvirga sp. P5_D2
AAGAAGGATCAAGTTCGACAATCGCAGAACCAGTCTCGATGTTCTCTGCGGCTTTGGCTCGTTCGGTAAGCTGCTGGAGCGAGGCTCCCATGGCGGCGATAGCGCCGCTGCGAACACGAGGTGGGGCAGGGGTCTGAGGTGCTGAGTTGGGAGCTCCCAACTTTTCTGCCGCGGGCTTCGCGGAGAATAGAGCATCCATTGCTGACTTCCGGCTCATGCTGCGCGCCCCCATGCACGACGGACCATCGTCTCAATTTCAGCGTTCACTGCATCGAGTGCTTCAACGGCCCGGTCATAGGTCTGACGGTTCATCGACTCTCTACCGACTTCATAAAGCGTCTGCTTCGTCAGACCGGCATCAGACACTGCCGAACTCTTGACCATCGGACTTGTCAAAACAGCCTCGCCAAAGAGATTGCGGAGGAGGGCGGTTATTCGCGTCTGCGGCCCGTCCTGTGGCTCATACCGCGTAATCAGATACTTGAGTTCGTCRTAGCGGATCTGACCACCAGCATCGCGCACGACGTCCAACAAGTCATTGGTCATTGCCAAGAACTGGGACATGGAGGCCACGTCCAGCATTTGGGGATGGACCGTGATGAGCAGAGACGTAGCTGCGCAAAGCGCGGAGAGTGTCAGGAAGCCGAGCTGGGGAGGGCAGTCGATAACGACGACGTCATATCGATCCGCCACCGTATCGAGGGCTTGCGCCACCCGTGTGAAGAACATCTGGTCCCGTTGCCGAGAGGCGAGGGCCTTTGGCGTTTCGTGCTCGAATTCCATAAGCTCGAGATTGCCAGGGACGATATCGAGGCCCGTGAAATAGGTTGGCCGGATGATGTCAGTCAGTTCACGCCTGTTGTCGCCATACCGAATAGCGCCATAGAGGGTATCGCCTGGTCCAACGTCAATTTCGGGCTGGAGTCCGTGCAAAGCAGACAAGCTGGCCTGCGGGTCCAAATCCACTGCAAGAACGCGATAACCCTTGAGGACGAGATACTGCGCGACATGAGCTGACGTGGTGGTCTTGCCGGAGCCGCCCTTGAAGTTCACTACAGAGATGACTTGAAGG
>NZ_JBFUMH010000373.1:0-1041 GCF_054049475.1 Microvirga sp. P5_D2
GGTCGGGATTGCGTCCTTCGGCTTGTCCTTCTTCGGCTTTTTTGCCTCGCGGTTGCCGCGTTGTTCGCCTTTGGCCATGGCTTGTCTCCGTTGTCGTTAAGAGCCTGGGAAAGATCATCTCAGTCGTGGGACGACTTGTTTCGGCGAAGTGGACCCGGTTCACCGTAAAAAATGTGGCAAACCAGGAAGAGAGCTCATTCCACGCAAGTGGAAACGGCTCTAATAACCAGTCAGCTCATCGGTCTTCGGCGGGTGCGGCACTGGTTTTCCCAGAACCCTCGACATGATCGTCCCGAGAGTCGCAGCATCGTTGTCGAATCCGCCATGCGAGCGAGACGCGGTCTTTCCACTGCTGCCAGTCGAGTACGCAACCTCAAGCTTTGAGTGGAAGGGCATCTCCCGCGCATAGGTCTGCATTCCGGCAAGCGGTGTGCTCGGCATCTGCTCATAGGCGCGCGAGACCAGATAGAGCAGGGAGCTGCTGTAGGACGGCAGCAGGGGAACGTTAGCGGAGACCGTGTCATCCTGTTCCAGTTGGTCCGTCAGGTTGTATAGGTAGATCCGGTCCTGCAGCTTCACCGCGCCCTTGCCGGTCAGATATGGCTCATAATGCTCTTTGAAAAACGCGACCGTGCAGGCCGGTGCCATCAGGTGGATCGTTCCCAGTTCGATCTTGCTCAGATTGAACCGCCCCAAGGACGAGAGGAGGTATCCGAGCATGTTTGCGCCGGCGCTGTGCCCGACAAGATGGAGCTTGGGGCGTCGCGGTGCTTTGTCGAGGCCGGACAGCAATGGCAACAGCCCCTTGAACCCGCCATCGTATTCGGATCCCCCGCTGAAGGACATCAGCGCATCTTGTTTCATGTTTCGCCAAGCGTATGAACCGGTTTGCTTTCCGATGCCCGCTTCGAAGAACCAGTTGGAGAGCGCGCCGCCGACGCGACCGACGGCAGGTGACCGGGACAGCTGGCCGAACACTTCGTCGATGAAACCGGAGTCCCACATCAGATGGAAATTGTAGAGGCGATTGCGGCCGTAGAT
>NZ_JBFUMH010000374.1:0-1037 GCF_054049475.1 Microvirga sp. P5_D2
GACTCCTGGGTTTTGGCCTGGTGCGATCTGTGATTCACTTGCTGGAACGGGAGGTGGATCATGGGTCACTGCTATTCTCTCGATCTTCGGGTGCGSGTSKCCGACTTTGTCGAGGCGGGCCATTCCTGCCGGGCGGCGGCAGGGCACTTTGCCGTCAGCGAGAGCTTCGCCATCAGGCTGGTGCGGCGAACCCGGGACACCGGCTCGCCGGCACCGGACCGCCAGGGCCGYCCGCCCGGACGCGGCAAGCTGGTGCCCTATGAGRSYTTCCTGATCCAGACCGTCGAGGCAAGGCCCGCCATCACCATGCCCGAACTGGCTGCCCGCTTGCTTGAGGAACACGGGATCGTCGCGGCCCCGGCGATGCTCTCGCGCTTCCTGTGCCGGTGCGGCTTCASYTATAAAAAAAGCCCTGATGGCGGCGGAGTGCGCACGCGCCGACGTGCGGGATGAGCGCCACGTCTGGACCGATCAACGTCAGGCCCGCATGCGCGAGCAGCCGCACCGGCTGGTGTTTCTTGACGAGACGTACGTCAACACCAAGATGACCCGCCTGCGCGGGCGCTCGCGCAAAGGCCAGCGGTTGCGGATGAAAGCTCCCTTTGGGCACTGGAAGACGCACACCTTCTTGGCCGGGCTGCGCTGTCATGAGCTGAGTGCGCCCTGGATCATCGACGGCCCGATCACCCGCTTGGCGTTCGAGGCTTACATCGAGACGCAGCTCGCGCCGACGCTGCACAAAGGCGATGTAGTGATCCTCGACAACCTGGCTGTCCACAAGAGCGAACAGGCTGCGCAGTGTCTGAAGCAACGCGGAGCCTGGTTCCTGTTCCTGCCGGCTTATTCGCCCGATCTGAACCCGATCGAGCAAGCCTTTGCCAAGATCAAGGCACACTTGCGCAAGGCCGAGGCGCGAACGTTCGACGCGCTCTGGCGCGCCCTCGGCGACATCTGCGATTTGTTTGAGCCGCACGAGTGTTGGAACTACCTCAAGGCTGCTGGATATGCGTCCGATTAAACATCCGATGCTCTAGCCA
>NZ_JBFUMH010000375.1:0-1036 GCF_054049475.1 Microvirga sp. P5_D2
GGCCTCGACAGTCTGGATCAGGAAGGTCTCATAAGGCACCAGCTTGCCGTGTCCCGGCGGACGGCCCTGGCAGTCCGGCGCCGGCGAGCCGGTGTCCCGGGTTCGCCGCACCAGCCTGATGGCGAAGCTCTCGCTGACGGCAAAGTGCCCTGCCGCCGCCCGGCAGGAATGGCCCGCCTCGACAAAGTCGGCGACGCGCACCCGAAGATCGAGAGAATAGCAGTGACCCATGATCCACCTCCCGTTCCAGCAAGTGAATCACAGATCGCACCAGGCCAAAACCCAGGAGTCGAATTTCCAGTCCGATGCTCTAGCTGTCTGGATACGCGCCACGACTATGGCGAGAGGCGTGTGAACGTGATTAGGACGGTTGATGGTGACGTGTTGCACGTGACCGACACGATGCGAGGCCAGGTTGGCTGCATCATCTCAGATCGGCTCGCGAGCCGCAAAGAAAGGAAGTACTATGGCAACCGCTCGCAGAACCCTTGAAGACGCCAAGAAGAAACCCTTCAAGTTCAGCCCCGAGCAGCGCGAACGGCTCGATCAGATGACCGATGCTGCGGTCACGCGTGCGGCGGAAAGTGATCCAGACAGCCACCCTCTGACAGATGATGAGTTGCGACGGGGTGTCGCCGCTCGAGCCGTTCGGCGTGCCCGTGAGCGCGCCGGGATGACCCAGCGCGAGTTTGCCAAGCAGTACCATTTCAACTTGAGGCGCCTTCAGGATCTGGAGCAGGGTCGGACAGAGCCCGACTCCGCTCTTGAGGGTTATCTCAAGCTCATTGAGCACGATCCCAAGCTTGTGAAGCGCATCCTGGATGCGGCATGAGATCCCTACCCTCATCCCTCAGCTGGCGGGCCGCGGCGACGTGATCCGAGGCTAGCTTCCAAACTTTCATACTCCTCGGATGGAATTGATCTTCCGCGAGTTACCCGCTTGTCGCACCTGTTGGTTCCGGGCCTCCATGTAAGCCGCCAGCGCATCTTTACCATTGGCATTGATCTTGAGCCCAAGCTTCGAACGACGCCATAG
>NZ_JBFUMH010000376.1:0-1020 GCF_054049475.1 Microvirga sp. P5_D2
ACCCTCTCGAACCCCAGAGCGCGCAGGTTGAGTTCGTCGACGAAGACGTCGATCACCCGCACCGGATTGTCCTCGCTGACGTACTCGTCGAGGCAGGCCGGGAACAAGGTGCCCTGGCTGCGCTCCTGGCCTTGGACAAACCGCTTCATCGCGATCCCTCCAGTCCGTGCTAACCCCACCAGATTACCAGATCCCGCGTTTTGACACAGCCTCGACCCGTAGCGGATCTTCGAAACGTCAGCTTGTGGGGGAGCACCTCAGCAGCGCGTGAGCCCGACTTAGCCGAGCCGGAGACAAGGGATTACGCTCCGGCGGTCCTCCGACCTGAGCGCGATGAAGCTGCTGTGAGTCAACGCCCGCGCCGGTAGTGCATGGCGACCACGCCATTGCGGAGCGGCTTCGCCGAGACCAGCTCGAGCCGTCGCGTACTGGGCAGCCCGCCCTGGTACAGGGTCGGGCCGTGGCCGGCGATCCTGGGATGAACGAGGAGCTTGTACTCGTCGATCAGATCCAGCCGGTCCAGCTCGAATGCGAGTTTGCCGCTRCCGAGGAGCACGCCCTCCGGAKTCGCGTCTTTGAGCGTCTGAACGCCTGTTCGCAGATCCTCGGCGATGTGGTGGCTGTTGGTCCACGGGAAGTCCTTTCGCGTCGACGACACGACGTATTTCRGCTTKGCCTCCAGCTTRACCGCCCACTCGCGTATTGCCGGCGGCGCCTCCACRTCGCCGCGAGCGACCGCAGGCCAGTAGCTCTCCATCATTTCGTAGGTGACACGGCCCCACAGCATCGCCCCGCCCTCGTCCATAAGGCGGGTGAAGAACGCGTGCGTCTCGTCGTCAGCGATTCCCACCTGATGGTCGACGCAGCCGTCCAGGGTGACGTTGATGCTGAAGGTCAATAGGCCCATGCGGCGATCCTAAGCCATGCGCTCGAAAAAGCGTAGGGCTATTGCTCGAGGTCTATGTTCAACTTCTGCAATAAGTGAATGCGGGCCTAGACGGCTGATGACTATGCGGCCGG
>NZ_JBFUMH010000377.1:0-1020 GCF_054049475.1 Microvirga sp. P5_D2
CGATTAGTTCTGACCGGCTGATCGCGCTGTTGAAGCACCAAATAGTGCTTAATTGGCAGACTTGAGGATGTCTGCGAAGCGACGCTCCAGTCCAAGGCTCCTGCGAACAAAGGGACTGGGGCGCCGTTCACGCATAGCCGTCAAGAAAAAGCCCAGTGGGAGAAGAACTGGGCTTGATGGCGCATTGGCCCACCAGTGGAAGAGAGGTCACAAGGGAGCGGACTGTAAATCCGCTGGCTATCCCTTGTCAGCCGACTGAGTGATTTCAGAAGCTGCTTTTGTGCTTATCGGATGGGCTTCTCGACTGGCACACAGCCGTAAAGCGGCACTACCGGCAACTTATCCGAGCCGGGATAAAAGTAAGTGGCTTCAGAACCTGCAGCGACACAAGCGTCCTTCGATGAGAAGGTGCCTACGGGCACCGGCGCCTGATTGGCTTGCATCATCACCATCAACACCCAAACCGCGCTGGAAGAAAACATAAGGCCCCCTTATTCCTGGACTAATTCCTTGGCGAACTGCGCCATAGTCCTAATCCATGCCGACATTTCCCGCTTCTGGACAAGAGCCTCGCAGGTGAAGCGGCCATGGCGATAATTGCCATTGCGGGCTCCCTTCGGAGCGCCGCCACCTGCTCCATGACACCGGCACACTGTCCAGCCCACTACAGCCGGAGCCTTGCAAAGCTCTCCGGTGTGTTTTGAGCGAGCGGAACATCGAGGGCTGAGATACATTGGCAAAGGACTGTTCATGGGGTTGTTTCCTCGATTTCTCGGGAACTCCCCCTCCTGGCGCATGCGAGACATTGCCGACAATGGCCTGCCCGCCCGCCTTTTTTCAGCATCGCTCCACTTGTGAGAAAGAGCGAGCCGCAGACGAAGGTGAGAACTCGCTGCGGCTCATCGAAGGACCTATTGCCTTACCTGTCGCTCAGGTCAGCTTCGCCAGATGCGTGATCACCAGGATGTCTTCGAGCGCCTGCTTGGCATCTTCCGCTGTCCCACGCGCGGCTCTCTCGGC
>NZ_JBFUMH010000378.1:0-1013 GCF_054049475.1 Microvirga sp. P5_D2
GCCTCGATCTCCGTCGGATACACCTCGACGAGCTCGCGGCCTGTCGTTCCGATCCGGCCCCAATTCCGCACCAGGCGCACGGTCCCGAACAAATCCCGCTCAAGGGAACTGCAGTTTGAGTGGGGGCTTGCCTTAGAGAAGGTCCATAGAGGAGCAATACATGGCTGGAACGTCGAAGCCTGAAGATCCGGGGTTAGAGGACCCTGATGTGCCCGGTCCGCTGCCTGAGTTACCTGAGCTTGATCCTGTCCCAAGGGATGACACCCCAACTGATCCGGACGAGCCCTCGCTAGACGAAGTGCCCTATGTCCCGCCTCCTGGCACTCAGTAATGGATTGAATGTGATGTCTGATATTCCCTACCCAGATACGCCACAGCCCGACATTCCAGCGCCATCGCCAGAGTCTGATATCCCGGCTCCGCCGCAACCTGACATCCCAGTTCCAGACCCTGAACCCGGAATACAGCCGCCTGAGCCATCTGAGCAGCCTGGGGATGATGTTCCAAAGGTAGGCTAGCGGAGCCGAACCCCATGCCCGACTCGGCATGGGAAAAGCGGTCAAAGCAGTCTGTGCTTATCCTTTTCTTCCATGTTTAGAGGCCTCGATCAGCTTGAAGGATGGAATGGTGGTGTCATTCCATTCCGCCATCACCTGCCCACAGCATTCACAGCGCTCATAATCCTTATCTCGCTCGGGTTGGTGCTTAATCGTCACCTCATAGAGTGCCCCACAGAACATACACGCGAACTCTCCAACCAAGCGAGATTGCCGTGTCTGGGCCATGTGCAGATCCTATGCGGCCTGAAGGGCCCGTTCGACGGCTTGGGGCTCCTTCGAGATGACAAGGAGAAGCACTCGGGCGGAGGTGTCCGGCTTGCCCTTGCCCTGCTCCCAATCGCGAAGAGTGCCAAGCGGGAAGCCGTAGCGGGCGGAGAACTCAGCCTGTGTCATTCCCAACCCCTGACGGATGGCCTTCACGTCGATTTCTGCGGGAACGTGAACCTTGTAGGT
>NZ_JBFUMH010000379.1:0-1012 GCF_054049475.1 Microvirga sp. P5_D2
GTATACGCAGCCCCGTCAGCTACAAGCGCCATCGGTTCCCATCCCAGATCATTGCCCATGCCGTCTGGTTGTATTTCAGGTTTCCTCTAAGCCTGAGATTAGTTGAGGAAATGCTGCTCGAGCGCGGCATTGTCGTCTCCTACGAGACGGTCCGCCGGTGGGCGCTGAAGTTCGGACCCGATTACGTCGCCGCTTGAAGCGCGAGACACCAAGCCGCCGCGATATCTGGCATCTCGATGAGGTTGTGATTACCATCGATGGCCAGAAGCATTGGCTCTGGCGGGCAGTTGATCAGGACGGCTATGTGCTTGATGAGATCGTCCAGACGCGCCGCAACACCAAGGCCGGCAAGCGCTTGCTGAAACGGCTCTTGCGCAAGCAGGGCGGCCCACCTCGGCGAATGATCACCGACAAGCTCGGCTCCTACGCGGCCGCCCGGCGTCAGGTCATGCCGTCGGTCGAACACCGCTCGCATAAGGGGMTCAACAATCGGGCGGAGAATTCGCATCTACCGTTCCGGCGACGCGAGCGGATGATGCAAGGCTTTCGGTCGCCCAGGTACCTGCAGCGGTTCGTCAGTGTGTTCTCCGCTGTGCGCAATCTCTTCGTTCTACCCCGCTCCCACCGCTCCGCCTCTGCCACCCATCTCCACCGCCTCAACGCCATGGCGGAATGGAAGTCTGCGGCTAACATTGCTGCTTGAGCCTGTCCGGCGACCAGATCGGCCTTAATGCGCTTGGCGGCAGTTAACGTGACAACACCATCCAACAGCCGGTAGACTGATGGCAATAGAGCTGGCTCTGCAAAAGGCTGCGCACTATTTCGATTAGGAATAGCAGTGATAATCGCTCCCTAGGCCGAGTTGGAGCCCATGGGCTTCTTGCGCAGGAAGATCATGGACGGTACGTCTTGTACTACAAGCAACTGGTAGAAGGCGCTCCTGATGGGCCGGGGCAACGAACATCGTGATCGTCAACGTCAATTCGGCGCTCAACCTGCCGAACCTTGGGAC
>NZ_JBFUMH010000380.1:0-1005 GCF_054049475.1 Microvirga sp. P5_D2
GATTTACTCGATCAGCTTGACGATCTGCGCGCTGGGAATCGAGATTGTGCCCATTCCTTCGCAAGCGGCACCCATAACGATGTCGGAGTTCCCTGTGAACGTCACCTTGTCCGAGATGATCTGAAGGCAGGTCGTACTCGCATTCGTATTGCCCAGGAATTCGACTGTCGATCCTGGCAGGTAGATAGCCCCTTTGATGCTGGAGCTTGAATTTCCTGTGATCTTGAAAACCTCATCACAAGATCCAACAATCGCCGAGTCGCAACGCTCCCCAAAGAACACAAGTCCCGCGAATGGACCTGTTGTAGGCGCAGTCATGTTCAGTTGAGCCTGGCCGGAAATTTGCGCCTTCGAATTGTTGTCAAAGAAGAAGGTGGCCTTTGTAGCATTGACAACAGCCTTGTCGGCTACTGCCATCGTTCCGTTTTTGATGACGTACAGGCCCTCATGGAATGTGACCGTGGCATTGGCCTCGATATCAATGCCGTTCGCGTAGCATGAGAACGGACCGTATGTCGGGTGAACGTATTTGGGATAAATATCCCCCTTAAGCTTTCCATTGGTTTCGCAGGCATATCCTGTGATATCCGGCTCCAGCACATCGGCATATGGATCGAGCGTCTTGGGTGCGTTCTCCTGGACGCTTCCGCACACCTTCAAGTCCAGCAACCCTTTTGTCGAATCCTTGATCGAGGCACCTCCAACGGTGCTGATGCAGTCAGCACTGAGATCTGCGGTGGAGTTCGGCATGTAATACGCATCCGACTGGATGGAATTGACCGCAATACTGCAATTGTTCAGAGTCACGCTTGTATTGCCGGATACCTCAACTGCCTTCGAGCGCGTATCTGAAAGTGCGAGAACACAGGCTGGCGATCCGCCATTGCCGGCGAACAGCTTTGCAACGGCACGAGCTTTGATTACAACTGGCTCGTCCGAAAAGATGGATGAGAGCAGACGAGGCTTTGTTTCAGTCAGGATGACTTCTACTGCCTTGTTATCACC
>NZ_JBFUMH010000381.1:0-1001 GCF_054049475.1 Microvirga sp. P5_D2
GTAGAACGGCACGTTGGCATCGCCATTGATGGTGGAGACCACGGCGGTCTTCTTGCCGGACGAGCCGAACTTCTTGATATCGGCGACGATCGTCTGCCAGTCGGAATGGCCGAACGGCGTGTAGCTGATCATGATGTCTTCGGATTTCACGCCCTTCGACTTGAGATAAGCCTCGAGGATCTTGTTAGTTGTGCGCGGATAGACATAGTCGGTTCCGGCGAGGACCCAGCGCGCGACCTTTTCTTCCTTGGCGAGATAATCGACCGCAGGAATGGCTTGCTGGTTCGGCGCAGCACCGGTGTAGAACACATTGCGCTCGCTTTCCTCACCTTCGTATTGCACGGGGTAGAAGAGAACGCTGTTCAGCTCCTTGAACACCGGCAGGACCGATTTGCGCGACACGGAAGTCCAGCAACCGAAAACAGCGGAAACCTTATCCTGACTGATCAGCTGGCGCGCCTTCTCGGCGAAGAGCGGCCAATCGGAAGCCGGGTCCACGACGACGGCTTCGAGCTTCTTGCCCAGAAGGCCGCCCTTCTTGTTCTGCTCCTCGATGAGCATCAGCATAACATCTTTCAGCGTGGTTTCGCTAATCGCCATGGTGCCCGACAAGGAGTGCAGAACACCAACCTTGATCGTCTCCTGAGCCTGCGCCGTCGCAGCCATCGTGCCTGAAACCAGAGCTGCCGAAGCGAGTGCGATCAGGCTTCTGCGCGTGAAATTCAACATCAGTTTGGTCCTCTTCCCTCAACTGCCCCGGTTTCAGGCGCAGCATCGGCATTCACGCAAGAACCATGCCAATGATAATCTCATAGAAGCTTCGTGATCGTCGTTCCKTGCAATCGCCTCCGGAGCGGCATTTGCTTGAGCACGTTGGCTGAAAAAGCGGCACAGGCACAGCAATGAGGCGGCAGAATAGAATCCTGCCGCCCCGGTCGGACTAACTTTTCATCATTGAAGCCTAAGCGTAGGCAGCTATCTCACAGGCGCGCTCATACACC
>NZ_JBFUMH010000382.1:0-998 GCF_054049475.1 Microvirga sp. P5_D2
GTTGTTGAACAGATCGTGGGCCAGTGAGGGGGCAGCCAACAGCAGCAAGAGCAGTCCGAGGGGAAGGCACGAGACAAAGCCCCAACGCTGGAACCCAAACGCTCCAAATACTCCACCAGCGAAGAAGGATCCAAGCAGCAAACTCAGCAAGCGCAGCTTTGGCCGATCGGCACGGACCAGGGACGTTGCTGGGCGGGTTATATCCTTGTTCCAGTAGACGAGCTTTCCCAGCTCAATGCCAACGTCAGTGATCATGCCCGTCACATGGGTCGTGCGGATGCGGGCGCCGGAGAGTTTCGTCACTGTGGCGTTCTGCAGCCCCATAATGAAGCAGAGCAGTAGCACGGCTACCAGGGTAAACCCGGGCGAGCCCTGGGCGAAGCTGCCGAGCAGCCCGAAGGCGAATAAGAGCGCTGCTTCTAGCATCAGGGGCAGGGCGTAGAAGTCACTCCAGTCCCGGCGGCGCCCCCAATTGATCAGGATGGCCGAGCAGGCCGCTCCGGCGACAAAAAGCAGAAGTGCGCCGAGTCCCGCGATCACAAGGCCGAGGGCGCCCAGGACGAGATTGTCGGCCAAAGCCGAAAAGATCCCGGACATATGCGAGGTATACTGGCCGACGGCAAGGAAGCCGCCAGCATTGACAGCACCTGCCACAAACGTGAGGACCATCCCAAGTTGAGCGTCAGCCGCCCCTGAACGGTCCGCGGCAACGACACGCCGAGCGGAACCGATATAGCGAGCAGCAAGGCTGCTTTTCCGCTGGAACAAATGCTTCCGGTCCATGGCGGCTTGTTACCACTGAACCGTTGGCAGGGCCATCGATCCCTGAGAAGTAGGTCGGACACAAGCAGACTTGCGCCGTCCCAACAGAGGCAGCGAATTTCCGATAACACCCAGTATGGAATGGATCAGAGCGCGAAGCTAATTTTCCTGGAAAATACGGACCTGCAAAAAGAAAGCGCCCCGCTCATTCGAGGGGGCGCTCTAGTGTCCAACCC
>NZ_JBFUMH010000383.1:0-980 GCF_054049475.1 Microvirga sp. P5_D2
GAGCAGGATCACCGGCGTATCGGCGTATCAAGCGCCTGGTCCGGCCAGGCCTGGGCTTCAAGAGCGTCACGTCCGCCGCGCAGACGCTTTCTGGTTATGAGGCGATGGCAATGATCCGCAAGGGACAGATCATCGGTGTACCACCCAAGGACATGGGCGCTCAGCGCGACTTCATTGCTACCCTATTCAGCCCAGTCGCGTAGCCTGCGTCCTTGTCCGGCCTTCGCTTGACCTACATCAGGGTTTGCAACGGAACCTCCGATATGCGGGAACAGAACAGAAGATCTCGAGTTCTGACCACTGACGCTCCGGACGCGAGCGTAATGAATTCGACGTCTGCGACGCAGGTCGTCCCATATGAAGCACGGTCTGTGGCTCAAGGAGATCTTTTCTGAATGACGACGAAGAACAATGCTCTGAGCTTCCAGGCCAATGAAACAGTTGTGTATCCGGGCCATGGCCTCGGTGTGATTACGGGGATCGAGGAACAAGAAGTTGCCGGGTTCAAACTGGACCTCCTTGTACTCGCGCTCGACTCGGGAAAAGTCACGGTCCGCATTCCCACTGCCAAAGCGAAAAGCAGCGGCCTGAGAAAACTGTCTGAGCCGGCCGTCGTCACCCAGGCACTCGCGATTTTGAGTGGAAAGGCCCGCGCCAAACGTGGCATGTGGAACCGTCGTGCGGCGGACTATCAGGAACGCATGGGAAGCGGGCAGTTGACTGCCGTCGCGGAGGTTCTGCGCGATCTAAACCGTGGGCCGCAGCAGGAAGAGGCGTCCTACAGCGAACGGCAGATCTTCGAGAATGCCCTAGACTTCATGGTGAAGGAGGTCGCAGTGGTGAGACAGATAACCGAGACCGAAGCCCGCAAGCTCATTGAGGAGGGTTTAGCCAACGCCCTCCGTTCCAGCAAGCCGACCGGGAGCGAAGCGGCGGCATAGCCGCATTTGTACACAGTCTCTATTGGCGGTTCTCAAAGG
>NZ_JBFUMH010000384.1:0-976 GCF_054049475.1 Microvirga sp. P5_D2
TCTCCATGCTTCGCTTCATCCGCCGTCTGTTCATCGGATTGCTCGTCGTCTACGGCATCGTCCTGGCAGCGCTGTTCTTCATGCAGCGTAGCTTGCTCTATCCAGCCTCGGATCGGCGCAGCACTGCCGCCGAGGCTGGACTGAGCGGTTTCGAGGATTTGGTACTGCAGACTTCGGACAATGAGCGCCTCGTAGGCTGGTGGAAGCCGCCCCAGCCGGGCAAGGCGATCGTGCTCTATTTTCATGGCAATGGCGGCAGCCTCTGGAGCCGGCGGCTGCGAGCCCGCGCGCTCACTGAGACGGGCCGAGGGCTGCTGATGGTCAGCTACCGCGGCTATTCGGGCTCCAGCGGCAGCCCCAGTGAAGAAGGCTTGAGGACGGATGCCCGTGCGGCCTATGACTGGCTTCGCCACTCCTATGAAGCGTCCCGCATCGTGGTCTATGGCGAGTCGCTTGGAACCGGGGTTGCCGTACGCCTTGCAAGCGAGGAGCCCGTAGCTGGTCTCGTTCTCGACGCGCCCTATACCTCCACCGCCGATGTTGCGAGCCTCATCTATTGGTATGTGCCCGTTCGCTGGCTCATGATCGATCAGTTTCGCTCGCTGGACATCATTCAGAAGGTTAAAGCGCCGATCCTGATCATGCATGGCACGGCAGATCGGGTGATCCCATTTTCATTCGGCGTGCAACTCTTCCAGGCAGCGCCTGAACCGAAGCAGTTCCTCCGCTTGGAAGGCGAGGGGCATTCCCGAAACCTGGAGCAGGGCGGGCTGAAGGCTGCGGATGCGTTCATTGCAGCTCGCGAARGCGACGCGATGAAGCGCGCCACGGGAAGCGGCGCTGTGCCTTTGCAATAGTTGAGCTTGCGGTCGCAGCTCTCTAGCGCATCGTGCGAAAAAGTGGCCCCGGTTTTTCGCTCAAACGATGCGCTGCTTAAAAGAGAGAGCCTCGGACCCAAAAGTGGACTCCACTTTTG
>NZ_JBFUMH010000385.1:0-959 GCF_054049475.1 Microvirga sp. P5_D2
CGTGGTGTCCATCGACAAAGGCCTGCCGGAATTCCCCAAGGACCGCACCGAGGACTCGCTTGCCGTGGAGCATGCCCTGTTGCGCGCCGGCCGACCTGTGGATGCCTCGGAATTGGCGCGAGGCTTCAAACGCGGCGGCAAGCRCATCGAGCAGCGCGTCACCCAGGCTCTTACGACCCTGGTGCGCTACGGCCACATCACGGCGATGGGCGACGGCCGCTATCTGGCCCGCAAGGCTGCGTGAAGCCTCCTCGGTCGGAATCAAGGATCTTAGCGAATAGCCTCGCGCCCGATGAAATGATATTTCCATGAGCGTCGCCGCAACCCAAAGCCATGCCCAAGGTTGTCGAGCAGGGACATTTCGACGGGAGAACCCATGAGCATCGGCCTGATTGCGCTGCTGGACGATATTGCTGGCCTTGCCAAGGTCGCCGCGGCGTCGCTCGATGACATCACGGCGCAGGCCGCCAAGGCCGGTGCGAAGGCGGCGGGCGTGGTGATCGACGATGCCGCCGTTACGCCGCGCTATGTGGTGGGGTTTTCCGCATCACGCGAGCTGCCGATTGTCGGCAAGATCGCGGTCGGCTCGCTCAAGAACAAGCTGATCTTTCTTCTTCCCGCGGCCCTGCTTCTCAGCTTCGCGGCGCCTTGGGCCATCACGCCGCTTCTCATGATCGGCGGCGCCTATCTCTGCTACGAGGGTTCGGAGAAGGTTTTTGAGGCTCTCTTCCCGCATGGCGCACATCAGCACGAGGCGGCTGTGGGCGAGGCGGTGCAGAGCGCTCAAAGCTTCGAGGACGAGAAGGTGCGCGGCGCCATCAAGACCGATTTCATCCTCTCCGCTGAGATTATGGCAATCACGCTGGCGTCGGTGCCGGAGGCATCCTCCTGGGTGCAAGCAGCCATTCTCGCGGTTGTCGGCATCGGCATCACGGTGCTGGTCTATGGCGGTGTGGCAC
>NZ_JBFUMH010000386.1:0-1597 GCF_054049475.1 Microvirga sp. P5_D2
ACAGGGGCAAGATGGTGCTTGATCGGGGATCGGAGTTCGTCATGCACGCGGGTATTGCTCCGGCCGCGTTGTCAGATAGTGGCGATAGACGTCGATCATGCGACGAGCTACGGCGCCCCGGCCTGCATCCCGCCCACTGGTGGGGCTGCCATAGCGCGGGCCAGGAAGGGAAACCGTCATCGACCACTGCCACAGGCCGGATTCCGGTCCACCTTCGATCAGGTGAATGTTGCCGATGGTCTCATCCCCTTCGACCATGCGAAACCGGGGGAACCTCACCTCCGGGTCAAAGGCCATGAAGAAGTTCGGACCATGACGACCATCCGGGTATACGTCGGCTGTTCGCATCCAATAGATCGACATTTCACACATCTCATTGCAGGCTGTTTTATCTATGTGAAACGTGACAAACGATGAAATGAAAACGCCCCAGTCGAGAAACCGGGGCTTGGCTCTCAACTAGGGCGCTATGTGATGCCGGGTAACAACGCATCTCTACGGGCTCATAGCCCTGTCCGGTCATCTAGGGCCGACATCGTAAAGAATTCGTAGCCGCTCCGAGAGGGCGGCTTTTCATGGCCGCGCTACGGCGAGCCTCTAGACCATCTGGCCTAAGTGCAGGCTCGTCTGTGAGGCCTATATTGAGAGGACTCCGCTAGTACAGACCCACTCAGCCCCGTCTTATGGCGGGGTTTTTCTTGGGCGGATATAAAAACGCCCCAGCCAGGGACCTGGAAAGTAATCAGCCGGGGCGCTCGCCAAAGCTTTGGGGCTGATGGCGCGCTCTGAATATCAAGCTTAGGCATAAAGTCAAACGCCCCAGCCGATGCTCTTCCGGATCATCAGCCAGGGCGCMAGCGGAGGAAAGGAACAACCTCCGCATTCTGTTCGGGCTAAAACGCAACGTACCCGGTGCAGGCATAATGACCGCGCAAAGTAAATATTCAGTAGCCGCTAGATACGCAACGCGCCCAATCAGAGGATAGTACCCCGAGGCCGTAAGGAATTCGCCTTCCATTCAGGCTCGCGTCTCGCGGATCTTTAGTATGGGGCGGATATGAAAACGCCCTAGCCCAGTGGTGTTTACGGACATTCAACCAGGGCGCCATGCAGGATTAAGGGAAAACCCCGCATCTCTATAGGCCCATCCAATCCCGGTGATAGGATCACAACCGGACAGGGTAAAGAATAAGTGTGCCGCTGAATAAGTTGGAAGAAGCTGAGGGACCATGGCCATGGTGTTATCGATTCACCATGATACCTCAGCTCAAGAAGTCGGGTCTGCCCCAATACTAAAAAACTTAGTATGTAAATCGACTGAATAAAGTAGCGTGCTTCCAATACGGAGAGTAAACACTTTCTTACTTGGAAAAGGTAGCCCGACTGATGCCTTAGACCGAATGGTCTAGTTAGAACAGCATTTTCAAGAGCGCGAACGAAAACGCCCTGGCCGGGGAGATACGGTCAGGGACCTTCAGCCAGGGCGCCTGCGGGGCCAAGAGAGTCCGCACTTAGAGATTAAGCCCCGCTATTTGGCTGGCAATGCTGCTCCGATGGGGTAGCTTTTTCATGGATGCCTGAATGCCCACAGCAGGAC
>NZ_JBFUMH010000387.1:0-912 GCF_054049475.1 Microvirga sp. P5_D2
AGAGCCCGTCCCGAAAAGGGGTTGAGTGGTCAGGGTAGCCGTGATTCCAAGAGGGTGCTGAAGCCTAACTTGGAAGCCCGCGATGTGGACCCCGACCACTCGGCGGCAGTATAGCCGCGACGGCTTGCGATACGAAACCGATTTGACCGATGCCGAATGGGCGCTGATTGAGCCGCTTCTGCCCGAGCCCCGCACCCGCGGGCGACCTCGGCGCTGGTCTTGGCGCGAGATCCTCAACGGCATCTTCTACGTGCTGCGCGGCGGGATCGCCTGGCGGCTCTTGCCCTCCGACCTGCCGCCCAAGAGCACCGTCTTTCGCTGGTTCAGCTTCTGGCGCGATACCGGCCTGTTTGAGACCATCAACCACCTGCTGGTCATGGCCGATCGCGAGCGGGTCGGACGGGAAGCCTCGCCCACCGCGGCCGTGCTCGACAGCCAGAGCGTGAAGACCACCGAGAGCGGCGGACCGCGAGGCTATGATGCGGGCAAGAAGGTCAAAGGCCGCAAGCGCCAGGTGATGGTCGACACCGATGGGCGCGGTCTGATCCTGGAGCCACAGCCGGCTGACGTGCAGGACCGGGATGGGGCCTGTGTGGTTCTGCGCCTGTCGCGGCGCGCGTTCCCGTTCATCGCCACCGCGTTTGCCGACAGCGGCTATGCTGGCGAGACCCCGGCCCAGGCCACTTCGATCCGAATCGAGATCGTCAGAAAGCCGCCTGATCAAGTCGGCTTTGCGGTACACCCACGCCGCTGGGTTGTTGAAAGATTCTTCGCCTGGATTAGTCGCAATCGCAGGCTCTGGAAGGATCCTGAGGCGACACTCACGTCAGCCCGAGCGTTCCTCTACGCCGCTTCCGTCATGCTCCTCATCCGCCGCTTGGGTCGATGCTCATGATTTACGGGACGGACTCT
>NZ_JBFUMH010000388.1:0-873 GCF_054049475.1 Microvirga sp. P5_D2
CATCAGGGAACGCCTATCGGGATGGCATGTTCCTATGCAAGTTAGCCTCTGCGCATACACTGCATCCGGCAGGACCTCATCAGGGAACGCCTATCGGGATGGCATGTTCCTATGCAAGTTAGCCTCTGCGCATACACTGCATCCGGCAGGACCTTGCACAGGGCAGTCGGAATGGTGTTGAAGCGGTAGATCCTTGCGATCGAAGATATCTATGTGCCTGTGAAACGACGCCAAACGCTGGATCGGGGAAAGGTTGAAGCCCTTGCAGAGAGCATGATGGAAAAGGGTCAGGAAGTGCCCATTCTCGCGCGGCCTAATGGTAGCCGCTTTGTCTTGGTTGAGAGACTCCATCGCCTGGAAGCCTGCAAGGCGCTCGGAGAGCCAACTGTCTTCGTCTTTCTGGTTCGGGCACGTAGGTATTAATCCACCCTATGATGTAGAACCAAAGAAGGCATCCGAGCTACCAAGATCGCTAAATTCTCGAAATGTTGTGATGCTATTATCCCCTTGACGGAACTACTGGCTACCAGTACCATTATGACCATGCAGACCGTCATCCAGACATCTACCTTCCTAGCAGACGCCAAGGCAGCGGGGCTGGACGATACTGAGCTTGCCGAGATTTCCGCAACCATCGCCACCAACCCTCTTATCGGGGACATCGTCCCAGGGACGGGAGGCGCTCGAAAGATCCGGTTCGGGGGCAAGGGCAAAGGCAAGTCTGGTGGGTATCGGGTGATAACCTACTATGCAGCTGAGGACGTGCCTGTGTTTCTCTTGGCGCTGGTCGATAAAGGCCAAAGAGCCGACATTAGCCAGGCCGACAGGAACGCCCTCCGTGAAATCCTTGGCACCCTTGCGGATGAGTATCGC
>NZ_JBFUMH010000389.1:0-843 GCF_054049475.1 Microvirga sp. P5_D2
GCTTTACGTTAATCAAAGCTATCACGGCCCTATTCGAGGTCTCCGTCTGCCCCACAAGGCTTGGCAGGCGCTGCAGAACGCTGAGATTGGGACACTTGATGAGCTAAAGGCTGTCGTTGTCCGGATTGAGCAGATGCCTGGCGTAGGATCCAAAACGGCGCAAGTGATCAGGGCAGAGCTTGATCGTGTTGCACTTGTCGAAAAGACGTCTCCCGATAGGGCTGACTCATAGCGCGTAATTCGCAGAACACTCTTTATGGAACTGGGGCGTGAGGGTGCAGGACGCGGTGAGGGTTTGCTTGACTGAATGGGACGAGCCCCCTCCATCAAGAAGATTTGACACCCTTCTGCAATGTAAACCAAGCTGCCCGATATTCTGTGGGGCAGATTGGTTGACCCTATGGGACAGCGATCCCGAGGGTCAGATGCAAAAGTCCGACAATCTAAGATCCCGATGGGTGGAAACGGAAGCGGCCAAGTACACCACCCCGGACAGCATGCGGCAGCGCATCGCCTTTGAGCAAAAGCAGATCCAGACCTTAACCGGCGCTGGCCTGGAGGGTGAACACACGGCGAAGGCTCTGGAGGCCCATCACGAGTTGATCCGCGTTCTAACAGAACGCCTCGCGATGTCAGAACTCGTTAGACAAGTCACTGATTGTGCTCGTTAGAGATGTCACTTCTGAGGAGCGACTGCTGAGAGTTCAGCCCACCTTGAACAGGCTCTTGGCCTGCCCTCGCCGACGCGGTGCTTTGCGGCTGCGGCTCATGTCGAGCTCCTTCTGCCGCTCCGCGATATAGGCCAGCACCGGACCCAGCCGCTTGTTCTCGACAACCGCCGCC
>NZ_JBFUMH010000390.1:0-835 GCF_054049475.1 Microvirga sp. P5_D2
ACTCTCGACAGCTTCGTCGATCGCAGTGTTCAGAGGCCCTGGAATCCAGACGTTCACTTCCTTATCTCCCCGTTCCCGGCGAGACTTGCGGAAGCGTTGAACGCGCTCGATCTGCTTTGCGTCAGGCATGGCATGCCCCCATTACACTCGTGCCATATCGAGAGATGCCCGATTCTGGGTTGGCTGTGGAGTCGGCCGTCAAGAATCCATTCACAATAGATCGATTCAGCGGTGGGAAACTTCTTTGCGCAGAATCATTTAGCCGAAAAGGCCGAGTTAATTCGCATGTAAAAGCCCGGTTCCGGGTGATTCTCAGTTACGCACTTGATTCGAAGGTACGTAGTATTCGAGCCGAGCTTCGAGCTGCGATCCAGCTTCACGATTCATAAGTGTGCCAGGTGGAGAGGTTTATAACCCGTAGCGGAACCTTCAACAGACACAGATACTTGAATTAGACTCCATTACCGGCGTGCGACGGCGCTCAGGACTTGGGTTTGGATTGGCCGCAGATTTCCTGCTCAGAGCTGTCTGTGGTGAACGTATCGGCCGGTGAAACCAACGACTTTGGGCGCTTGGTTGAGCTGCCCTCGCCTTCGTGCTGATGAGCCCGAACTTGGGGTTACGCCCGAAAGATGTAGGGCCTAGTGGTCTGCGCCTAACAAAAGAGTCCGTTTGAGGATTCCTCTTAAGCGAGACGCGTGCGAGGCTGGGGCATGCGCACTGGCATCTCCATCATCCTGACATCGTCCGACCGGCTTCGCCTGGAGGCGGTCACCAGCAACCGGAACACGGCTCAGAAACATGTCTGGAGGGCCGCCATCGTGCTGTTGAGCGC
>NZ_JBFUMH010000391.1:0-823 GCF_054049475.1 Microvirga sp. P5_D2
TGATGACCGAGGCTGTGTCAAAACGCAGATAGCGACCGAGTGAGATCACCTCTGTGGTCCTCTGATCGGCTGGAGCACGAGAGCCAGCGGCCGTTTGGCTCCTCGACAAGGCTGGACGTCAGTCTCCCTGATGTCCGAGCCATCGTGATCAGCTTGGGGTCTAAAGTGATGCCCCCTCAGGACTGGATGGCTGCCAGCAGCGGTCCAGGACCAAGGATCGCCAGAACCCGCTTCAGGTTGTAGGCGAGCACGTGCAGGCTCATCTCGGTGCGCACCCGCTCCAGGGTCCGGGTCAGGAAGTGCGTGGCACCCATCCAGGCCTTGATCGTGCCAAACGGGTGCTCCACCGTCTGCCGCCGCAGGCGCGCCGTCTCCGGTGCCCGGTCGAGCCGCTCCTGCATCGCATCGAGCACATCCTCGTGCTCCCAGCGCTTGAGGCGCCGCTGCTTGCCGGTCGTACACTGCTCCTTCAGGGCACACCGCTCACAGCAGGTGGTCCAGTACACGTGCAGGGCCATGCCGTTCTCAATCGACCTAAACCGGCGCGTCAGGCGCTCTCCAGCCGGACAGCGATAGGTGTCGTCCTCGGGATGATAGACGAAATCCTGCTTGCCGAAGCGACCATCGGCCTTGGCGCACGACGTAAGGGTCTTGGGCACAGAGGGCGTGATGCCGGCTCGCTCGCAGGCCAGGATATCCTCGCCCTTGTAGTAGCCCCTGTCCGCCACAGCCTCCAGGCTCGGCGTGCCCAGGGCCGTCTGCGCCTGCTGAGCCATCACCGACAACTGCCCCCGATCCGAGCCGCTGTTGGTCACCTCATGCG
>NZ_JBFUMH010000392.1:0-809 GCF_054049475.1 Microvirga sp. P5_D2
CGGGCGTAGGCAAGGGCGTCCATGTAGCTGACATGGACGACCGGATGGTCCTCCAATCCCTTGAGGTTGCTGTTCGGGCCGTACGGCCGTTTCCAGTTCACGCCGAACGCGAAGGTCCACCACTGGCTCCAGTCACGCAGGTCCACCGGATGCCCAGGCGGCGTGAACAGGAGGGAGCCAGCCCTCAGCATCTCCCGCTTCGCCCCCGGATAATCCTTCGCGTCCGGCACCCTCTCGGCCGTCGTCACGTGGCCCGTGGCTTGGACGAAGGCCTTGAACTGGCGGTTGGTCACGGGCGCCGCATCCATCCAGAAACCGTCGACCGTCACGCGGTGCACCGGAGCCTCCTCTGGGTAGTGGTCGTTCGACCCCATGGCAAAGGTGCCGCCCGGAATCCAGAGCATGCCGGGGTGCGGTGGATCGCCCAGGGATCCGGTCGTGTCATGCGGCCCCGGATCGAGGAGGGTCATGCCGGCTTCCCTCGCCCGTTGAATAGGGACCGCAGTTGCGGTGTCGAGGCGAAAGGACCACCCGCCAGATCGACGCGGGCGCGCCGACGGTTGCGGCACGAGGTTCCTGGCGATCCATGGGCTCCTCCCTCGGGTTACGCAACCACTCGGAACTGGAGACACGCCAACAAGGCAATCGAAAAACGGAGGCTCGCCCGGAGCCTGCAACGCGCACAGGAACATTAACTTATGTTAACAATTAGGCAGACGGACGGTCGCGGCAAGGAGCCAATGCGGCAGCCCGGTCCCGCAGGCGCCATCACTGGGACCATGCCCACCGACCTGCCTTCGCTCTGAATG
>NZ_JBFUMH010000393.1:0-789 GCF_054049475.1 Microvirga sp. P5_D2
GCCTTGTTGCGGCCGGTGACGAAGATGAACTGCTCGATTCCGGCGGCGCGCGCCTCGTCCACCACGTGCTGAACCACGGGGCGGTCCACGACGCACATCATCTCCTTCGGAACGGCCTTGGTGGCCGGAAGAAAACGGGTGCCGAGACCGGCAACGGGGAGGACTGCTTTGCGAATGCGCTTCATTGAGTAAGCCATGTTTGGGCAGGGGGAGGGAACGGCGGGAGTCTAAGGCAAAACAAGGAAAAGGAAACCGATCACTGTCAAGCTTCGGCCTCCCATAACGCCTGATGTTGCCTTCGGTTGCATCAGTGTTACTTCATCCCTGACGCTCCGGACCTGAATTGGAGCTGAAGCGTTTTGGTTAAGCCACCAACATAGGCGGTTTTGAGGAGATTTAGATGACAGTGCTGGTGACGGGCGGCGCGGGCTATATCGGCAGTCACATGGTCCTCGAACTGCTTGATGCGGGCGAGAAGGTCGTGGTGCTCGACAACCTGTCCACCGGCTTCCAATGGGCCGTGCCGCCGGAGGTCACTCTCGTCGTTGGCGATGTGGGCGACCAAGCGCTCGTGACGCAGGTCATAGAGGAGCACGGCGTCGACAGCATCCTGCATTTCGCGGCGCGCATCGTGGTGCCGGAATCGGTCACCGATCCGCTCGGCTATTATTTCAACAACACGGTCAAAACCCGCGCGCTCATCGAGACGGCGGTAAAGACCGGCGTGAAGAACTTCGTGTTCTCCTCCACGGCCGCCGTCTACGGAAATTTACAGGCACCGCTCCTGAC
>NZ_JBFUMH010000394.1:0-773 GCF_054049475.1 Microvirga sp. P5_D2
GAAAGGCTCACGAGCAAGTTCGCCTCAGGCCTCAGACGGCATGAAAAGCACTCCTGGGCTGATAGGCGGGGCCGCGCGCCAGCACCGCCCAGGCAATGCGGGCGAGCTTATTGGCGAGTGCAATCACCAGCATGTTGCGATGCAGCCTCCGGCCCGTGGTCTCAATCCAGGGCCACAGGCCGAGCCTCGCCCCATGCGGTCGACGCACCAGCACGATGTGGGCGGCTTGGACGAAGAGCGTCCGCAGGTACTTGTTGCCGCGTTTGGGGATCTTGCTCAGGATGGTGCGGTCGCCGGTCGACTCCTGTTTGGGCACCAGCCCGAGCCAAGCCCCGAAGTCCCGCCCCTGCTTGAACCCGGCCCTGGGGCCAATCGCCGCCACCACGGCGGATGAGATGATCGGTCCAACGCCCGGGACGCTCATCAGGCGCTGACAGTGCTCATCTTGAGCAGCCAGTGCTTCGATCTCGGCGGAGACATCGGTAATGCGCGCGTCGAGCCGGCGCCAATCCTCAGCCAAATCAGCAATGAGGTGAACGATGCGCAGCGATAGGGCGTCAGAGGACGAACCCAGGATGCCTGGCAACGCCTGCCTCAACGGCGCAAGCCCCTGGCGCACGGTGATGCCGCGCTCGAGAAGGAAGCCGCGGATTTGGTTGGTGACGCTTGTGCGCTGACTGACCAGGCGTGAACGCACCCGGTGCAGGGCGAGCAGATCCATCTGGTCTGGCGTCTTGATCGCCACGAACGACATGGTCGGCCGCTGCACCGCC
>NZ_JBFUMH010000395.1:0-770 GCF_054049475.1 Microvirga sp. P5_D2
CCTCCTCTCCTGCCAGCGGGTCGACAAAGTGGACGTTTTCTATTAAGAGGCGTCCACAAGATGGTTTGAACAGGTGGCGCGAGGCTTAAGAAAACAGCCTCGCGCCCCTTCAATTTGGGCTCAAGCGTGCCCTTAGAGGACGTTCGCAGCCGCTCTTACAGGCCTGTGGACGCAAGCGGAAAATGGCGAAGACGAACCCGTTCGATTTCATACAGCAGGTCCGCTCGGAAGCCGCGAAGGTGACCTGGCCGACGCGCAAGGAGACGATGATCACGACCGCGATGGTGTTCGTGATGGTCGTCGTGGCGAGCATCTTCTTCCTGGTCGTCGATCAGGCGCTCGGTTGGGGCGTGCGCTCCGTGCTTCTCGGATTTGGCGGTTAAGGGACGGATGGCATGACGAAGCGTTGGTATATCGTCCACGCCTACTCGAATTTCGAGAACAAGGTGGCCCAGTCGATCAAGGACCAGGCGGCTCAGCGCGGCCTGGAGGACAAGTTCGAAGAGGTCATGGTGCCGACCGAGAAGGTCGTCGAGGTGCGTCGCGGCCGTAAGGTCGATACCGAGCGCAAGTTCTTCCCGGGCTATGTTCTGGTGAAGTGCGACCTGACCGACGAGGTGTATCACCTCATCAAGAATACGCCGAAGGTGACGGGCTTCCTGGGTGCCGACAAGGCCAAGCCGGTTCCGATTCCGGACCGCGAGGCCGAGCGCATCAAGGGGCAGGTGGCCGAGGGTGTCGATCACCCCAAGCCCTCCATCAGCTTCGAG
>NZ_JBFUMH010000396.1:0-770 GCF_054049475.1 Microvirga sp. P5_D2
GATCCAGCGAGTAGGACTTGGTCATCGCTCATCTCCTCTGAAGAGGGCTGAGACAAGTGAATCACGAAGCCGACATGCCGCATAGCCCCAACGACTCCATCAGAACTGTCGTCGCTCTAGCATAGGGAACTCGCAATGCTTCAGCATCAGTAAACGCACTTACCGAACGAGAGACACGAGAGTTTAGGGGCTAGCTCTACGGCCGGATCAGTCCCAAGCTGCACTCGATGAGTTGTGACTTACAGTTCGAGCTGAGAAGCCGGAGGTGATAGATGTCCCTTTGGTGTGCAGTTTGCAGCATCAGTGACACATTTGGAGTCCGGCCCAGCAGCCGTCTTTGATTGACGGCACCTAGACACATTCCAAGCAAGCGCCCGCTACGAGAAGACTTGAGTCGGAACATCAACGTGGGCAGTCAAAGCAACCGAAACGCGCGAGAAGCGTCTCGAAGTCACACTTTGCACTCATCTTCCAAGGGCTGAGAGTCATGCGCAATTTCGATATGGCGTTAGCCCTGTCTAGGGTCTTGGTCGTGTCAAAACGCTTTCGCAAAAGACGGATTGCGGCTTTCCCCGCTCCAAGGCCCTTCACCATCATGGGCGAGCGCGGATTGGCTTATCGTCGATGGAATGAAGCTCCCATCGCCTCTGAAGCGAGGATCCGGCGTGTCACAGGCGTGATGACGCGGGCAGAACCCGCCCCTAAGTCCTGAGGGCGGCCATCAGCGGCTGAATACCCAGGATGTTCAGCACCCGAGTGAGATTGTAGGC
>NZ_JBFUMH010000397.1:0-762 GCF_054049475.1 Microvirga sp. P5_D2
TGGCCTTTGCGCAAGTGCGCGGCGATGGTGCGGGCGGTATTCTCCACATAGGAGAGATCCGGCTCGCGGTGCTTTGTTAGGGGCGTCGGCACGCAGATGAGGATGGCGTCGGGCTCGCCGAGGCGGGCGAAATCGGTCGTGGCCTCGAGCCGCCTCTCCGCAACCGCCTCTTTGATGGGAGCCTCGGGGATGTGCCGGATATAGCTCTCGCCCCGGTTGAGGCGCTCGACGTAAGACGCGTTGATATCGAAGCCGAGCACCGTGAACCCGGCCTTGGCGGCGGTCAGCGCCAGCGGCAGGCCCACATAGCCGAGCCCGATGATGCCGATTTTTGCCTGACGCTTCGTGAAGCGCTCCAGCAGGGATGCGACATCGGCAGGAGCATTCAGCAGTTGTTCGGCTGGCATCGGAGGCCCTCTCAGCTTCTTATCCCGCTGTATCAGGAGTCATTACGTAGGTCAGCAGCTTGGCGGCACAACTTGCCGCAACGTCAACTGAAGATGCCCAAAAACCTTGCCAGCGCCCTCGCCTCGCGCCAAAAGGCGGCATGCTCCACGTGAATGACCTCACCTACCGCATCGGCGACCGCCTCATCCTCGACCATGCCACCTTCAACCTGCCCGACGGCGCGAAGGTCGGGCTCGTCGGGCGCAACGGCGCGGGCAAGACCACCCTGTTCAAGATCATCCAGGGCGATCTGCCCACGGAGAGCGGTGGCATCACCGTGCCCCGCGGCATGCGGATCGGCGCCGTGGCCCAGGA
>NZ_JBFUMH010000398.1:0-759 GCF_054049475.1 Microvirga sp. P5_D2
GAATATAAATCCTTCGGTCGTCCTTCTTGTTGAAGATGACCTGTTGATCCGCATGAACACAGCTGATGAACTTGAAAGCTCTGGCTTTCAGGTTTTGGAAGCTGAAAATGCCGACGTTGCTCTACAAATCTTGGAAGCCCGTCCTGATACCGGGGTGCTGTTTACGGATGTAGACATGCCTGGATCAATGAATGGCGTTTCCCTAGCTGCACAGGTTCACCAGCGCTGGCCGCATATCCTAATCCTGATTTCATCTGGTCATCACTTTCTGCGTAACGACGATGTCCCAGACGACGGGCGCTTTGTGTCAAAGCCGTACAGCATCTCAACAGTCGTTCAGCACATAAGCGATATGGCTAAGAGCTCCTACGAGCACTAAGCATCTACCTTAGCGGTCCTGGAGCATGAATGTGGTTGAGGCGGCAAGGGCGGCAGTTCATCCGTGCGCGCCCTCGCCCATCCGGCCATCGGCCTCGTGCATCTTCTAGATAGTGTTGGTGACAATGCAGTGACGGCAGGGAAGTTAACGTGGGCGGCGCCAATGTGACTTTTGGTGTCTGGAGAGAAATGGCTGGAGCCCTATTTTAGACCACTCACCACATCAGGAAAGAGACATATGACGGATCAGCGGAAGAAGGATGATGAGCAGTCTGGAGCCAAGGCGGCAGTGAGCACGTCTCAATTGGATCGCCTTGAAAAGCTCGCGAGTGCAGCATCCGTGACCGCACAGGCAAGGCAATGGAACGCTCGGAAGAGCGG
>NZ_JBFUMH010000399.1:0-757 GCF_054049475.1 Microvirga sp. P5_D2
GCAGCGCCGCATCAAGCCGATCGGTTTTGGCGAGCTGGCCCAGAGCTTCCGCGAAGCGGCGAGCGTGACGGGGATTGATCTTCGCCAGCGGCAGACCGGCCCTGGCAAGACTTCGCTCCAGCACGCGGTGATACGCACCAGTCGGCTCGAAGACCACGCGCTCGATGGCATGGCCGGAGAGCCAGGCGATGAGGGCGCGATGGCCTTTGTCATCATTGGTAAAGTGGCACGTGGCTCCATCAGGGTAGAGACAAACATCGAGCTGATCTCTGGCAATGTCGATGCCGGTGGTCTGTGGTATAGAAGGCTGCATCTTTTCCGCGTCCTTGGCTTGTCATGCGGGCCATTCCTGCCGGGCGGCAGCCCAACACTTCTGCGTCAGCGACAGTTTCGCCATCAAGCTGGTGCGGCGAACGCGCCACCTCGGCTCACTGGCGCCGGCCCGCCAGGGCCGTCCGCCGGGACACGGCAAGCTGGTGCCTTATGAGACCTTCCTGATCCAGACTGTCGAGGCCAAGCCCGCCATCACTATGCCCGAACTGGCCGCTCGGCTGCTCGACGAGCACGGGATCGTTGCGGCTCCCGCGATGCTCTCGCGCTTCCTGTGCCGGTGCGGCTTCACTTATAAAAAAACACCTGATGGCGGCGGAGTGCGCACGCGCCGACGTGCGGGATGAACGCCGCACTTGGAGAGACCACCGTCAGGTCCGCATGCGCCAAGAGCCGCACCGGCTGGTGTTCTTGGATGAGACGTACG
>NZ_JBFUMH010000400.1:0-728 GCF_054049475.1 Microvirga sp. P5_D2
ATGCCCGAACTGGCCGCTCGGCTGCTCGACGAGCACGGGATCGTTGCGGCTCCCGCGATGCTCTCGCGCTTCCTGTGCCGGTGCGGCTTCACTTATAAAAAAASMCCTGATGGCGGCGGAGTGCGCACGCGCCGACGTGCGGGATGAACGCCGCACTTGGAGAGACCACCGTCAGGTCCGCATGCGCCAAGAGCCGCACCGGCTGGTGTTCTTGGATGAGACGTACGTCAACACCAAGATGACGCGCCTGCGCGGCCGCTCCCGCAAGGGCCAGCGGTTACGCATGAGCGCTCCCTTCGGGCATTGGACGACGCATACCTTTCTGGCCGGGCTGCGCTGCCATGAGCTGAGTGCGCCGTGGATCGTCGATGGCCCGATCACGCGCTCGGCCTTTGACACCTMCATCGAGACGCAGCTCGCGCCGACACTGTGCAAAGGCGACGTGGTGATCCTCGACAACCTGGCCGTTCACAAAAGTGAAAAGGCCGCTCAGTGTCTGAGGCGACGCGGAGCCTGGTTCCTGTTCCTGCCGGCTTATTCGCCCGATCTGAACCCGATCGAGCAAGCCTTTGCCAAGATCAAAGCGCATCTGCGCAAAGCCGAAGCCCGCACCTTGGACGCGCTCTGGCGCACCCTCGGTGAGATCTGCAACCTGTTCGAGCCACAAGAATGTTGGAACTACCTCAAGGCTGCTGGATATGCGTCCGATTAAACATCCGATGCTCTAG
>NZ_JBFUMH010000401.1:0-717 GCF_054049475.1 Microvirga sp. P5_D2
CCCGCACCTTGGTGACCCGGGTCGGCAAGCTCGAGCTGCGCGTGCCACAGGATCGCGACGGCCGCTTCTCGACCGAGCTGTTCGAGCGCTATCAGCGCTCCGAGCAGGCGCTGGTGGCCACCCTGGCCGAGATGTACGTGCAGGGTGTCTCCACCCGCAAGGTCAAGGCCATCACCGAGGAGCTGTGCGGCCACAGCTTCTCGGCCTCGGCGATCTCCTCGATCAACAAGCGCCTCGACGACAGCCTGGCCCAGTTCGCCTCGCGCCGGCTCGAGGAGCCGTTCCCGTACCTGATCCTGGATGCGCGGTATGAGAAGGTGCGCGAGGGCGGCATCGTCGCCTCGCAGGCCGTGCTGATCGCGGTGGGCATCGACTGGGACGGCCGGCGCCAGATCCTGGGCGTCGAGATGGCCAACCGGGAAAGCCAGTCCTCGTGGCGGACGTTTCTGCTCGGCCTGCGCGAGCGCGGGCTCTCAGGGGTCGAGCTGGTGGTGGCCGATGATCATGCCGGACTGCGGGCGGCCATCCGCGAGGTGCTGAGCGAGGCAGCCTATCAGCGCTGCTATGTGCACTTTCTCCGGAATGCCCTCGATCACCTGCCGCGCAAGGCCGATGATGACTGCCTGCAGGAACTGCGCTGGCTCTACGACCGCCGCTCGGTCGAGGAGGCCAGACGCGATCTGGCGGCCTGGATTGCCAAGTGGGAGGGGCGCTACC
>NZ_JBFUMH010000402.1:0-705 GCF_054049475.1 Microvirga sp. P5_D2
GAAGAAAAAGGGCGCGTGATTAACTTTATCTGTTGATTGCAGGTGACAACTGGGTCCTGCGGCGCCAAATGCCGGAAACCCTACAGGAGTTTTCCATGCCCAAGGCAAAGCCTGCACTCAAACGTCCTCGTGCCAAGTCCCCCGCAAAGACTGCGCGCGCAAAAGCGACTGGAGCTGATGCTGGACAAACTGCGAGCCTCGGCAGCCGTACTGTGWCAGCTTCCTCGAAAACGCGGCCTGCGCCAGGATCCAAAACCAAAGCACCGGTAAAGAAGGTGAGGACAGCGGCCACCCAACAGACCCGTACCAGCACCGTTCGGCAATCTGTGGTGCCACGGAAGGCTAGCACCAAGGCCGCAGGCTCTAAGCAAACCACACGGACAACTCGATCGAGCGCGGCCGCTCAACCCCGAGCCAGTCAGACTGCCRGACAGTCGACTGCGGGCAGGCAAGCGGCCGTCAAACCTTCCGCGACAAGAAAGGCGRATGCCCCTGCTCGCAAGCCGGGTTCACAGCCGACGCTGGCGGACCGGGCTTATGCCGCCCTCAGCCGGGCAGGGCGCCCGATGACCGGGACTGCTCTGGCCAAGCGCCTGCGGGTTTCGACGACGGCCATCGGCCCGACCCTGAGCGCCCTCAACCGCACGCGTCGGGCCAGCAAGCAGGCTGACGGCTCCTGGCTGGCTCTCTGAGAGCGGATCAGGT
>NZ_JBFUMH010000403.1:0-699 GCF_054049475.1 Microvirga sp. P5_D2
GGCGGGTACATGTGATGGATGACACGATACCGGACGCCACTTCGCGTCCAGCCAGCCTCGCACCTGCCTGCTTCCTCCCCTGCCCTGTGGGCCTGATCGCCCCGGAGATTTCCATCTGCTGATCCGGAAAGCTCCAGGTGAAGGTCGCCTGGGTCTGCGTCCACCGCCCGGGCCATTCGCCCTCCTTGGTTGCGGACGCATCATAAATGTAGGGGCTGACTTCGCCGCCCTCCAATTCGCCTCCGCCTACGCCACCGCCTGGATAGAAGGTGATCACGAATTGCGAGCGGTCCGTCGAACGCGTGCATCGCCACAACGTATCGGCCAAGCTCGTGCTGTCCGCGAGCGCACCGGAAGATGTCAACGAGAGCGCAGTGGCAAGGCCCGAAAGAACAAGGCTTGAGAGAACTCGCATGGTGCTGAATCCGCAGGAGGCGATGAGCGGGAAGGCACACATAACCCAAGAATCTTATCAAAAGACAATCAGCCGGGCGACAAGCGCAGAGGCAAAACGCGACGGATTGCCCAAGGGCCGAGCGATAGGTCTGGCTTCTGCGCGTAACCCTTATCCCTCGCGCTTGAGAGGCGCCAAAGGCTCGACATCCGGCGGTGGCTCGTCACCGAAAATGGACCGCCCGCCATAGGTATGGGACTGCGCTCGTTCATCAGCAATGAACTCTTCAACCGACGGGCCGGTGG
>NZ_JBFUMH010000404.1:0-693 GCF_054049475.1 Microvirga sp. P5_D2
ATATACATGAGCGTAAGGTTGCAGAGGAAAGTGCTCGCAGAACTCAGGATCTGCTCCAGGCCGTGATGGACAGTGTCGAGGATGTGATTTTCGTCAAGGACCGGGACGGACGGTTCGTCTTTGTCAATAAGCAGATAGCGGGAGATACATCTCTCCTTGGCAAGCGTGTTCAAGACCTCTATCCGGCAGAGCTTGCAGATGTATATATCCGGGCTGACGCGCCTGTTCTGAACACGGGCGAAACTACGAGGATTGACGAAACCATTCTGATTAAGGGGGTCCCTCGACAGTTCCAGACTGTGAAGGTGCCTTGGTGGCAAGACAATGAAATTGTTGGGCTCATCGGTGTAGCCCGAGACCTGACGGAGCGGCTTCAGGCTGAAAGCGAGGTGCGGGAGAGTAGGCGCAAGCTTGAGACGCTTATCGATAATCTACCTGGTCTCGTCTACACGGCTCGCCCGGAGCTGCCTTGGCCAATTATTTTTTTCAGCGAGGGTGTTGAGACACTAACTGGGCATCCTGCAGATGGGTTCAGTAGCGGTCGAATAAACTGGGCCGACATCGTTCACCCAGAGGATCTCGCAGAGCTTGAACGAACTGTATCTCAAGCCTGCCGAAGCCGGACCTCATTCTCCGCAGTCTACCGCATCATTACAGCTTCGAGCGAAATCCGCTGGGTGCTAGATCGTGGCC
>NZ_JBFUMH010000405.1:0-685 GCF_054049475.1 Microvirga sp. P5_D2
CGAGTACACCGATACTGTTCGCGAAGCAGATACCTAGCGTATAGGTCCATGATCCCTGAACAAGGAAGGGAAACAACACGAGCGCAACGATCAGCGCAAAGGTTGCGCCGTGGCCTACCAGCGCGTTGCTCCAACCTGAGCGGGGGATTCTTGGGGAGCTCAAAATAACTGCGTTCTCAGACACGGGATCCTCCCGCTTTTACGAGCATGCCATTCGGAAAAATGTTGAGCGCCAGAAGGATCACACCAAGCAGGAAGGTACTGCTAAATTCGGGAGACACATAGAATGTAAACAAGTTCATGAGGACTCCAACCAGAATTCCTCCAATTAGACTGCCAGGCAGACTAGAAAAGCCCCCCAAGACTGCAGCTGCGAAGGCTTGCAACATGAATGTGACGACCGTCGTGGAACTTAGGAACGTCGTAGGAACAATAAGCAGCGCACCCACAACGCCGAGGAGTGCGGCGACGATCCAAGCAAAGAGGTGCATCGAGCGTAAATTCAAGCCGCAAACTTCTGCCGCGAACGGATTGGCTGAGATTGCGCGGAATGCAATGCCAAGCTTGGTGTAGTCGATGACGAAGAAAAGGCAGCTAATCGTGACCACTGTAACAGCGAGGACTGTGAGGTCGTACCCAGTGATCAACAAGCCGAGGAATGATGTGCTGAAACGCGGTACAGGAA
>NZ_JBFUMH010000406.1:0-683 GCF_054049475.1 Microvirga sp. P5_D2
CCGGGGTGGAGTCGCCCCGGGGTGGAGTCGCCGCCCGTGGGGCTTACGGCGGGGCCRCTGTGCGCGGCCCGGCGGGCAATGTCGCGGCCCGGCCGGGCTACCGGCCACCCGTGCCGGCGGGCGGCTGGTATCGACCATCGTCGTACTGGTGGCGTCCCGGCGCCGCCGTGGCCGCCGGCGCGGCACTCGGCTTCGTGACGGCCGCGGCCGCTACAGCCTACGTTACCTCGCCACCGCCGGCTCCCGGCTCTTGCTGGTACTACAGCAATCCGCAACGCACCCAAGGCTTCTGGGATGTCTGTCCCTAGTGAGAGCGGAGAACTGCCAGCCGACAGGCCGCGCTGCTGTGTGCGGCGGGGCATTGCTGGACGCCTCACCGCCCTCTCACCGGATTGTGTGCGTCAAGTTCTGCAAAGCGGGACGGCCGAGCAGGCTGGCTAAGCGGCTTCGCGAAGAGTGCTTTTCTTGTGCTCCTTCAGATCCTCCATGTTGAGGTAGCGGTGGGCTTCCAGCCAGTTCTCGTGCGTCTCGACCGCCAGAGCCCGCACCAGCCGGCAGCATGAAGCGGCATTGGGGAAGATCCGCACCACATACGTGCGTCTCCTGATCTCTTCGTTGAGCCGCTCGAGCATGTTGGTGCTCTTGAGATGCTTGTGGTGCTGACGCGGCAAGCGGTAGAAGGT
>NZ_JBFUMH010000407.1:0-673 GCF_054049475.1 Microvirga sp. P5_D2
GTACAGGACCTTTGACCGACGGCAGCAGGTGGATCAGGCGGCGGTTGTCGAGAACAAGCGGCTGGGTCCGGTGCTGGCCTATATCGCGGAGCGGCAGAAGGAGCTCGACATGAGCCGCAGCCGCAAAGCACCGCGTCGGCGAGGGCAGGCCAAGAGCCTGTTCAAGGTGGGCTGAACTCTCAGCAGTCGCTCCTCAGAAGTGACATCTCTAACGAGCACAATCAGTGACTTGTCTAACGAGTTCTGACAGGGCGTAAGTCCTATTTCTTCACCATCACATAATCCTGGAAGTCGCAAGGACCCATCCGAACCGGAACGTGGCGCTCTACCTGGAAGCCTTGCGAGCGGTAAAAGTCTATGGCGATTTTGTTCCCGTCGTTGACGAAAAGGGCGACTGGCAGATGATTGCCGAAGTGCTCGTGGGCTGTGTTAATCAGGGCCTTGCCAAGGCCTTGCCCGCGTGTCTCCGCTAATATGTAGAGCTTCTTGATCCAGACACGCCCTTCCGACAGGTAGGCCGAAACATACCCAACATCACGTCCGTCTGATGTCGCCAGCCAATATTGATGCTTAAGCTCGGTGATATCGGCGGCGAGGGCTTCAGGCGCATAAATATCTTTCAGCATTTCCGGAATAGCTTCGGCAGGAAGTATGCCTTTGAACGCTTCCGGCC
>NZ_JBFUMH010000408.1:0-673 GCF_054049475.1 Microvirga sp. P5_D2
CCCTCACAGCCGCTGTTCGTGGTTCATAGGTGCGGTTCTGGCTCAGCACGCTCCAGGCAATCCGCGCCAGCTTGTTGGCCAGAGCTGCCGCCAGCACGTTGTGGTGCAGACGGGTCGAAGCGGCTGTGAGCCAGTTCCCGAAACTGTGCTGGCGCCACTTGGCCGGCCAAAGCAGCAGCACGCGGGCGGCTTGGATCAACAAGGAGCGCAGGTCGCTGTTCCCGCGCTTCGACAGGCGGCCCAGGATCGTGCGGTCGCCCGTCGAGGTCTGCTTCGGCACCAGCCCGAGCCAGGCGCCGAAGTCCCGCCCCTGCTTGAACCCAGCGCCCGTCCCAATCGCCGCCACGACAGCCGACGAGATGATCGGTCCAACGCCCGGGACGCTCATCAGACGCTGGCAGGCTTCGTCAGCGGCCACGAGCACCTCGATCTCCTCGGTGACAGCATCGATGCGCTCGTCGAGATGATGCCAGTCCTGCATCAGGCCTTCGCTCAGGTGCACCATGCGCGGCGTGAGCACATCGGTGCGTTTGGCCAGGATGTCAGGCAGCGCCTGCCGCAGCGAACGCAGCCCCTGGCGCACGGCGATGCCGCGCTCCAGCAGGACGGCGCGGATCTGGTTGATTACCGCCGTGCGCTGCCCCACCAGGCGTGATCGGACCCGATGCAGGGC
>NZ_JBFUMH010000409.1:0-658 GCF_054049475.1 Microvirga sp. P5_D2
CTAAAGCATCGGACGGTTAAACGGACGCATATCCGGCAGCCCTGAGGAAGTTCCAACACTCGTGCGGCTCAAACAAATCGCAGATGTCGCCGAGGGCGCGCCAGAGCGCGTCGAACGTTCGCGCCTCGGCCTTGCGCAAGTGTGCCTTGATCTTGGCGAAGGCCTGTTCAATGGGGTTCATATCGGGCGAATAAGCCGGCAGGAACAGGAACCAGGCTCCGCGTTGCTTCAGACACTGCGCAGCCTTTTCACTTTTGTGAACGGCCAGGTTGTCGAGGATCACTACATCGCCTTTGTGCAGCGTCGGCGCGAGCTGCGTCTCGATGTAAGCCTCGAACGCCAAGCGGGTGATCGGGCCGTCGATGATCCAGGGCGCACTCAGCTCATGACAGCGCAGCCCGGCCAAGAAGGTGTGCGTCTTCCAGTGCCCAAAGGGRGCTTTCATCCGCAACCGCTGGCCTTTGCGCGAGCGCCCGCGCAGGCGGGTCATCTTGGTGTTGACGTACGTCTCGTCAAGAAACACCAGCCGGTGCGGCTGCTCGCGCATGCGGGCCTGACGTTGATCGGTCCAGACGTGGCGCTCATCCCGCACGTCGGCGCGTGCGCACTCCGCCGCCATCAGGGCTTTTTTTATAGCTGAAGCCGCACCGGCACAGGA
>NZ_JBFUMH010000410.1:0-649 GCF_054049475.1 Microvirga sp. P5_D2
GAATCGAAACTAAATTGCAAATCAATAGCGTTTATCATTTTCTAATATACCGAATCATACTTTAKGGGTAGACACCGCGCCATACTCGACTACCATATTCTTTGATTAAACTTTAAGCAAAAGACTTATTTCACAGTACGTATGCCCTTTCAGGAGCCCTTGTTGCATGAGCGATCGCGTTAACTCGGAAACAGCAGAGCTTATTCACCAGGGGCGAAAGGCCTTTGCTTCCGGACTTGCCTATGCCGGAGTGCTCAGTGCTTTCATCAATGGCCTTCAGCTTACTGTTCCGCTGTTCATGCTTCAGGTCCATGACCGTGTTGTGAACAGCCAGAGCACCGACACGCTGACGATGCTGATCATCATCGCCGTCATTGCTCTCGTGCTTTATTGTATCCTCGACTATGTGCGTGCCTTCACCTACCAGGTCATGGCAAGCAAACTTGTCAGAAAGTTGAACCTGCCGGTTTTGCAGGCCGCAATCTCGGCATCCGTGCTCAAGGGAGTCTCCCGCTCGGGGCAAACTCTCCGCGATCTCAATGACATCCGCTCCTTCATCACGGGCAATGCCATCAGCATGCCGCTCGAAGCGCTGTGGTCGCCCATTTTCCTCACGGTGCTGTTTGCCCTGCACTGGATGTACGGGCTC
>NZ_JBFUMH010000411.1:0-637 GCF_054049475.1 Microvirga sp. P5_D2
CTTCTGGGAGGTGGTGTCAATACGGCCGTCACCTATGGCCTTTTCCTGCTCCTGCAGTGGGTCATTCCCGCCACCGCTGCCTACACAATCGCTTACATCGTCGGGATCCTGCTTTCTTACGGGATCAACACGATGTTCGTTTTCCAAGCGAAGCCATCGGTTCGCACAGCCCTGCAATTCCCGGCCGTTTACGTCGTTCAATATGTCAGCGGCTTGGCATTTCTGACGTTGTTTACGTATCTGGGCCTCTCCAACGCCGCTGCAATGCTCCTGACCATCGTCGTGAACGTGCCCATCTCGTTTCTCCTGACTCGCTATGTCCTACGAGCAGCAAACTGAGTTCCGCACATGATCCAAGAATCCTATTGGGGCTCTGCGCGGAAGGTTTATCCTACGCGGGCTTCATCCATACTAGTATGGCTGCTGATCGTTATCCCTGGTCTTGCCGTGATAGCGCTCTGGCTTCCCTTTGGATTTTTCCTGGGCGGTCTGATCGAGGAATGGGGGATACTTGCTCTATTTACAAAACACGGCACCCAGTTCCTTGCTAACTCCGACCACCTCGCAGCTCACCTAGCCAGACCCCTGACGATCTTCCCTCATGCCCTAGCCTATGCTCTCGATCCAAACTCATTCT
>NZ_JBFUMH010000412.1:0-634 GCF_054049475.1 Microvirga sp. P5_D2
CGGCGCTTCTTGCACAAGAGCGCCGCGTTCGTGTTTGTCGTCCCTCTTCGCCGTGATCGCCCGCGATCACGGCACGCCGTTGACGCGGGGTGGAGCAGCCCGGTAGCTCGTCAGGCTCATAACCTGAAGGTCACAGGTTCAAATCCTGTCCCCGCAACCAACACACACAAAGCCCCCGACCGGCCGACGCCGCGGGGGCTTTTTGTCGTTCAGAGAGCGCTAGCCCGTACTGTGAGGCGGCGTAACGCCCACGGGGGCAACCGCGTGAGAAAGGCTTGTTGCTGATAGGTTTGCGCCTGTCCCACACAGCGGAAGCGCTTTGGCGGTTTACCCCACCTGGCCGACACCCACCCCCAGGGCAAACCCGACCAATCTGCGGGCCAGCCACCGCCCGGCGGCATCAGCGCAGCTGGGCTAGAGCGACGACAGTTCTGATGGAGTCGTTGGGGCTATGCGGCATGTCGGCTTCGTGATTCACTTGTCTCAGCCCTCTTCAGAGGAGATGAGCGATGACCAAGTCCTACTCGCTGGATCTGCGCCGCCGGGTGGCGCGCTTTGTCGAGGCGGGCCATTCCTGCCACGCAGCCGCCCACCACTTCGAGGTCTCCGTCGCGTTCGTGGTGCGGCTCATGGC
>NZ_JBFUMH010000413.1:0-631 GCF_054049475.1 Microvirga sp. P5_D2
CTGATCGTCGCGCATGAGGTGACCAACAGCGGCTCGGATCGGGGGCAGTTGTCGGTGATGGCTCAGCAGGCGCAGACGGCCCTGGGCACGCCGAGCCTGGAGGCTGTGGCGGACAGGGGCTACTACAAGGGCGAGGATATCCTGGCCTGCGAGCGAGCCGGCATCACGCCCTCTGTGCCCAAGACCCTTACGTCGTGCGCCAAGGCCGATGGTCGCTTCGGCAAGCAGGATTTCGTCTATCATCCCGAGAATGACACCCATCGCTGTCCCGCTGGAGAGCGCCTGACGCGACGATGCTCCACCATCGAACATGGGATGCTGCTGCATCTCTACTGGACCACCTGCTGCCAAACCTGTGCGCTCAAAGATCAGTGTACGCCCGGCAAGGAGCGCCGGGTCAGACGCTGGGAGCATGAGGATGTGCTCGATGCGATGCAGGAGCGGCTCGATCGGGCACCGGAGACGGCGCGCCTGCGGCGGCAGACGGTGGAGCACCCGTTTGGAACGATCAAGGCCTGGATGGGTGCCACGCACTTCCTGACCCGGACCCTGGAGCGGGTGCGCACCGAGATGAGCCTGCACGTGCTCGCCTACAACCTGAAGCGGGTTCTGGCGATCCTTGGTCCTGGAC
>NZ_JBFUMH010000414.1:0-615 GCF_054049475.1 Microvirga sp. P5_D2
GCGCTCCGGGCGCCACCGCTTGCGAGATCTCGGCCAGATGCAAGGACATCGCCTCGGTCGTGCAGCGCGGCAGCACCAGGCCAGCGGCTTTGCCCTGCGCCGGGCAGATGGCTCCGAAGATGTAGGTTGACGCGGTACGCAGATCGCGTGGAGCTGATGGGCGGGTGCCGCGCTTGGCCCAGCGGCGGGTGATCTTGTTCTTCTGGCCCACTCGCGCCTCATCGGCAAACCAGATCTCTACCGGCTTACCGTTGGCCTGATCCTTCGCGATTTCCTCCAGACGCGCGGGAAAGCTTTTTTAAAAGCCACCACCGCCGCCTCGCTTTTGGCATGATGGCGCGGGCGGGCCGAGAGCTTGCGGTAGCCAAGCGCCCGCAGTTCGCGGCCCAGCGTCGTCTCGCTCACTGCAATCAGGAACTCGTCCCAGAACCATTGCACCAAGTCCTTCAGCCGCCAGCGCACCACCCCATGGACGGCTGGAATGGGGCCGCTCTCCACCAGGGCCAGCAAGGCCTCCCGATGGTGGGCACTCAGCTTGCAGACATTGCCCGGGGCCTTGCCGTCAACCAAGCCGTCGGGGCCATGGTCGTTGAAGCGTACCACCCAGTCTCGCAC
>NZ_JBFUMH010000415.1:0-612 GCF_054049475.1 Microvirga sp. P5_D2
TTGCACGGTACAAGGCCGTATCGGCTTGCTTGAGAAGCTCATCCGGAGACGAGGTTCCAAGCTCCGTAGATGCAATGCCAATGCTCGTCCCAATGACGATTTCATGCCCATCAATGTCGTAAACCGACCTTATCTCGTGCACGATACGAGAAGCTAAATTTGTGCATTCCTGCATTATGTCGACAGGTTCGATAAGAATGGCAAATTCATCGCCACCGAGCCGGGCAATGACACTATTGTCCTGGACGCAGCCCCGAATCCGATTGGCAACAGTTTTCAGGAGCTGGTCACCGGTCTCATGCCCCAGTGTATCATTCACGTTTTTGAATAGATCAAGGTCAAGGTACAGAACCGCGAGGGTTGATCCGACATCGCGAGCTTTCTCCAKCGATTGCTCCAATCGCTCCCGGAATAAKACGCGATTTGCAAGGCCGGTGAGCGGATCATGATGAGCCAAGTTGGTGAGGTCTGCTGCAAGACTAGCCATCTTCCGAGAGGTTCGCCTAAGGAGGATGTTGTGTCTTGCAAGTAGCCCTATAAGGCCAAGTCCGAAAAGGATTAGGCAGCCTACATGGCTTGAGAAGATCCAGTGAAGCCGAGTGAGTTCCTGCT
>NZ_JBFUMH010000416.1:0-605 GCF_054049475.1 Microvirga sp. P5_D2
GATGCCGCGGTTTGTCATGGCACGCGCATCCGGATCGGTGAGCGAGATCTGCTGGTCGGGAGCGGCCAGCACCTGCGGCTCCARCTCCCGGAACTGCTGCATCTGCTCYCTGAGTGCCGCGATCTTGTCCTTGATCCGTCCGGCCTTCTCCTGCGCCAGTGCGCTCTCCTGCCGGTCGGCGGTGTCGAGGGCGGACAGATAGTGTGCGATGCTGGCCTCRACCTGCTCGATGCGCTTGGCGAGTTTGGCYGGCGTGAAGTTCTTATCGCGCGCGTTGACCGCCTTGAACTTGGAACCGTCGATGGCCACCACCGCCTGCGAGAACAGGTTGAGCTTGCGGCACAGTTCGACGAACTGCCGGCACACCGCCCGGATGGCCGCTCCATTGTCCTTGCGGAAGCGGACGATGGTCTTGTGATCCGGCTGGAGCTGGCCAGTCAGCCACATCAGCTCGAGGTTACGGCCGGTCTCCTGCTCCAAGCGACGGCTGGACGGGATGCGGTTGAGATAGCCGTAGATGTAAATCTTGAGCAGCGCCGCCGGATGATAGGCCGGGCGGCCTGTCGCCTGTGGGATGACCCTCTCGAACCCCAGAGCGCGCAGGT
>NZ_JBFUMH010000417.1:0-590 GCF_054049475.1 Microvirga sp. P5_D2
GACATCCATGGTGGGGCTCCTGGATCATCAAACAGCCCGCATCCGCTTCAGCGGCCCAGCGTAGAACCTATTCTGAATCAACGGCTTGCCCCGAGCAATAAAATTGCTCACCAGCCTCTGAGGAGGCGACCATGTCGGCTTCAACTCTTCACGACACCCTTCCCGCGGTTGACGCGCACCGGGCTTCGCCGATGAATCTTGCGGCGACAGGATGGGCCCTGACCACGACTCTCGTGGGATTGTTTGTTCTCTGCTACCTGGCCGCCTTGGCCATGCTTTCGTTGGGGCTTGCCCATGGCTGGGTCAGCCTGTTCGCGACCCAGCCAGATCACGTCGCTCGCACGTTTGCTGAAGGAGTGATCGGCAGCGCAACGGGGGCTTGACTCGCGACAATTCTGTTCGTGCTGGTCTACAATCGCCTGATCAGGCGTTGACCGACAGGCTTGATGAGGGGCAGGCCGTAAGGGCCTGCCCGGATCATCAGAGTTTGACCGTCCGCAGGCGGATGGCATTGCCGATCACGCTGACCGACGACAGCGCCATCGCCGCCGCGGCGATGATCGGCGAGAGCAGGATGCCGAAGAATGGAT
>NZ_JBFUMH010000418.1:0-588 GCF_054049475.1 Microvirga sp. P5_D2
GCATGTGAACGTAGCATGTGAACGTATTCAGCCGGTTGGGATTATCCCTGAGGCCACCGGTGAAAATGAGGAGCCCATGACGTCCGAGGAAATCAAGGAACTGAACTCTGCGCGGGAAAATCTCGTTAAACGACGCAGGGAAATGGCTCGCCAGGTCTCGGAAGCGCCGCTGCCTTCCGTGGAGATGGCTGAAGAGCTGACAAAGATCCTGGCCGCAATCGAGGCTTTGGACCGGGCACTCAATGAGGCTGGGCATCCTTACATGAGCCCGGGCGTCGTCGATCAGCTTCGCGCCGATGGGTGAAAGTTTCACTATTGAGCTTCATCCGATCAACAAGATCGAAACAATCCGCTAGAGCATCGGATGTTTAATCGGACGCATATCCAGCAGCCTTGAGGTAGTTCCAACATTCTTGTGGCTCGAACAGGTTGCAGATCTCACCGAGGGTGCGCCAGAGCGCGTCCAAGGTGCGGGCTTCGGCTTTGCGCAGATGCGCTTTGATCTTGGCAAAGGCTTGCTCGATCGGGTTCAGATCGGGCGAATAAGCCGGCAGGAACAGGAACCAGGCTCCGCGTCGCCTCAGACAC
>NZ_JBFUMH010000419.1:0-586 GCF_054049475.1 Microvirga sp. P5_D2
TCGATCCCTGGGCGCATGGCGAACCTCCTGCTCGCCACTATGGAGTCAGACATGCACCCGCTTGAAAACCCTGAATGAGTCAGCCTTCACGCTGATTGGTATTAGTGCAAGTTCGAATTTGGCTTGGGCTTGAACCTGCTTCTGAATTCTCAGTCTGAGTTTACTGGCGTTCTTTACGCAGTCGCACGCCTGGTCCCTGCCCATTCTCATCGATGAAGATCACGCCCGCAGTTTCTAGGGCATCTCGAAGTTTCTGCAGAGTGTCAGGATATCCAGCTGATTTTCCGTTCTCAAAACGAGTGACAGTCATCGCGGAGACACCGGCCATGGCTGCGAGATCTCGCACTCCAATTTCGAGGGCTGCTCGGGCCATTCGGCATTGAGAAGGGGTAATCATAGCTAACAACCTGTTGACAGGGTAAACACCCCATGACATGTTTACAGTGTAAACAGGTTTCCAAACGTGAAACAAGGAATATGACCCTAGTTGGCTAATGGGATCTCTAGAATGAGCAACAACGACAGCACCCCTTTTGCTTCATGTGATCACTGCGGCTGGCACGGGCGGTTCGAGCAGTTAGCGCAT
>NZ_JBFUMH010000420.1:0-578 GCF_054049475.1 Microvirga sp. P5_D2
CCTTCAGGCATTCCGCCGCCCTTTCACTCTTATAGACTGCGAGGTTGTCGAGGATCACCACGTCGCCTTTGCACAGTGTCGGCGCGAGCTGCGTCTCGATGTAAGCCTCGAACGCCAAGCGGGTGATCGGGCCGTCGATGATCCACGGCGCACTCAGCTCATGGCAGCGCAGCCCGGCCAGAAAGGTATGCGTCGTCCAATGCCCGAAGGGAGCGCTCATGCGTAACCGCTGGCCYTTGCGCGAGCGCCCGCGCAGGCGGGTCATCTTGGTGTTGACGTACGTCTCGTCAAGAAACACCAGCCGGTGCGGCTGCTCGCGCATGCGGGCCTGACGTTGATCGGTCCAGACGTGGCGCTCATCCCGCACGTCGGCGCGTGCGCACTCCGCCGCCATCAGGGCTTTTTTTATAGCTGAAGCCGCACCGGCACAGGAAGCGCGAGAGCATCGCCGGGGCCGCGACGATCCCGTGTTCCTCAAGCAAGCGGGCAGCCAGTTCGGGCATGGTGATGGCGGGCCTTGCCTCGACGGTCTGGATCAGGAAAGCCTCATAGGGCACCAGCTTGCCGCGTCCGGGCGG
>NZ_JBFUMH010000421.1:0-576 GCF_054049475.1 Microvirga sp. P5_D2
GTCGTCCCAGTCGATGCCCACCGCGATCAGCACGGCCTGCGAGGCGACGATGCCGCCCTCGCGCACCTTCTCATACCGCGCATCCAGGATCAGGTACGGGAACGGCTCCTCGAGCCGGCGYGAGGCGAACTGGGCCAGGCTGTCGTCGAGGCGCTTGTTGATGGCCGAGATGGCAGAAGCCGAGAAGCTGTGGCCGCACAGCTCCTCGGTRATSGCCTTGACCTTGCGGGTGGAGACACCCTGCACGTACATCTCGGCCAGGGTGGCCACCAGCGCCTGCTCGGAGCGCTGATAGCGCTCGAACAGCTCGGTCGAGAAGCGGCCGTCGCGATCCTGYGGCACGCGCAGCTCGAGCTTGCCGACCCGGGTCACCAAGGTGCGGGTGTAGKAGCCCGAGCGGTAGCCCAGGCGAGCCGAGGTGCGCTCGCCCTTCTCGGCCTGAAGGGCGTCGGTCATCTCGGCTTCGAGCATCTCCTGCATGACGGCACGCACGATCTCGCGCAGGCCGTCCGGGCTTTGGCTGAGAAGGTCCTTGATGGCAGCGGCGGCAGGTTTATCTTTGGCGTTGGTCATGGT
>NZ_JBFUMH010000422.1:0-557 GCF_054049475.1 Microvirga sp. P5_D2
TCGAAAATAGCGCAGCTTTGTTCAGAGGCTCCGGCGCCTCAGAACACGGCCCATAGATGGCTCAGGGCGATAGGACCTGCGCAACTCGAAAACTGCATCCTGCAGGGCATCAATGGCAGCGACCGCCTGAGCCCGCGAAGCCGCGATCACAGCGGGGTCTCGGGTGGTGAATCGATTGGCCGTATGAGCCAGGCGGGTGCAGCGCTCGAACACCATGCGCCTTGCATCTTCGAGGCGCCTGTCGGGCCTTGCGGGCGAAGCGATGTCGTCGCAGACCTGGAGGACATCGCGGGTCAGGTCCTCGGCGGAATACAGCCCTGAATATTCCTTGATCAGGGCGCGGACGATGCTCAGAGAACTGCGGATTTCCTGGCGCAGAATGTTGTCGTTGCTCATCGCGCAGCTTCCAAGCGAATTGGCGGTCCTGCCTACAGGGGCGATAAACTCATATGGCCGAAGTTCTCTAACAAGTTCTTAGCCCTGCTTCTCGGCGACGGCAGTCGCCTGAGGCTTGACGGGGTACAACGATGGCGCGGAACCATTGCGCGCATAGGAAG
>NZ_JBFUMH010000423.1:0-550 GCF_054049475.1 Microvirga sp. P5_D2
GCCGGGTGGCGCGCTTTGTCGAGGCGGGCCATTCCTGCCACGCAGCCGCCCACCACTTCGAGGTCTCCGTCGCGTTCGTGGTRCGGCTCATGGCGGCCTATCGCGCCACCGGCAGCTTGGCGCCCAAGCCGGAGGGTGGCTGGCGCTACTCCAAGCTCGATCCGCACCGCGACTTCCTCATCCGCCGCGTGAGCGAGAAGGATGACATCACCATGCCGCAACTCGCGGCTGAACTGGCGGCCCGCGGCACCAAGATCCTGCCCGCCTCCATCGCACGCTGGTTCATTCGCCAAGGCTACAGCTTCAAAAAAAACGCTGCGGGCCAGCGAACAAGGACGCTCCGACGTACGTCAGGCGCGCGATCATTGGCGCACGAAGCGTCAGCCGCGCATGCGAAAGGAGCCGCATCGKYTSGTGTTTCTSGATGARACCGGCACATCTACYAGGATGACACGCCTGCGTGGCCGCTGTCCCAAAGGGCAGCGGCTGTACGCCAAGGCGCCGTTCGGGCACTGGCTGACCCAAACCTTCATCGCAGGCTTGCGCTGCT
>NZ_JBFUMH010000424.1:0-536 GCF_054049475.1 Microvirga sp. P5_D2
GGGCTGAACTCTCAGCAGTCGCTCCTCAGAAGTGACATCTCTAACGAGCACAATCAGTGACTTGTCTAACGAGTTCTGACACTCAGACTTCGCGCCATGCCCTTTATGGAACGCAATCGTGGTAGCTGGGCTGGGACAGATCGCTGGCAAAAAAAGAGCGCCCATAAAAGGGCGCTCGAGGAGCCGGAACCGTAGGGGCAAAGAAGGTCCGGGAGGAGCCTCTCTTCAAACCAGAGTTGATCCCTTGTGGCTCTAACATGAGTTAGGGCAGAGCGCGCTATTCTGACGCCTCACGCATGCGCGGAATTGGCCTGCGCTGTGGCTGCCAGATTGAAATGTCCGCTAGCCTGCAAAGCAGAAATGTCACTCCGCGGCGGCGAGGCGAGCCAGTGCCCGCTCACGTTTGGCGGCGATGGCCGGATCGGACATCACATCAGTCTTGCGTCCCGGTTTGGAACCCCGCGGCTTGTAGCCGGTCTTCTCGCTGTTGGTCTTGACCTTCGGTCGAGGAAGCTGGTCCTGCCGCTCCTTGATAT
>NZ_JBFUMH010000425.1:0-535 GCF_054049475.1 Microvirga sp. P5_D2
TTCGCCGGCGGCCAGCGGATCGGGGAACTCGAATATGAAGCCGCTCTCGCCGAGGGCAGCCCCGATTTCACCAGCGCCTTCCCGCTCGACGAATGGGACGCCATCGCGCTTGGCTACACCTCGGGGACCACAGGTAATCCGAAGGGCGTCGTGACGCATCATCGCGGTGCCTATCTCAACGCGGTCTCCAACATTCTCGCAGCCGGCCTCGGCCAGCACCCGGTCTATCTCTGGACCCTGCCGATGTTCCACTGCAACGGCTGGTGCTTCCCCTGGACCGTGGCGGCGAGTGCCGGCGTCAATGTCTGCCTGCGCAAGGTCGACCCGACAAAGATATTCGCGCTGATGCGCGAGCACGGCGTCACCCACATGTCCGGCGCGCCGATCGTCTACAACACGCTGATCAATGCGCCCGATGCGCCGGTCTATTCCGGTGGTCCTCTGGTGCAGGGGTCAATCGCCGGTGCGCCGCCGCCAATGGCGGTGCTGTCGGGTGCCGAGAAGATCGGCATCAAGCTGACCCACGTGTACGGCC
>NZ_JBFUMH010000426.1:0-527 GCF_054049475.1 Microvirga sp. P5_D2
GCACGGACTGGAGGGATCGCGATGAAGCGGTTTGTCCAAGGCCAGGAGCGCAGCCAGGGCACCTTGTTCCCGGCCTGCCTCGACGAGTACGTCAGCGAGGACAATCCGGTGCGGGTGATCGACGTCTTCGTCGACGAACTCAACCTGCGCGCTCTGGGGTTCGAGAGGGTCATCCCACAGGCGACAGGCCGCCCGGCCTATCATCCGGCGGCGCTGCTCAAGATTTACATCTACGGCTATCTCAACCGCATCCCGTCCAGCCGTCGCTTGGAGCAGGAGACCGGCCGTAACCTCGAGCTGATGTGGCTGACTGGCCAGCTCCAGCCGGATCACAAGACCATCGCCCGCTTCCGCAAGGACAATGGAGCGGCCATCCAGGCGGTGTGCCGGCAGTTCGTCGAACTGTGCCGCAAGCTCAACCTGTTCTCGCAGGCGGTGGTGGCCATCGACGGTTCCAAGTTCAAGGCGGTCAACGCGCGCGATAAGAACTTCACGCCGGCCAAACTCGCCAAGCGCATCGAGCAGGT
>NZ_JBFUMH010000427.1:0-527 GCF_054049475.1 Microvirga sp. P5_D2
GACAACGACGGAGGTGACCTCACCGGCCTCATCCAAGACGAAGGACACGTTGACGGCGCACCAGATCCGTGAGCCATCAGGGCGTAAGTAGCACTTCTCGATCTGGAAAGGTTCGCCTGTCTTCAGATGCTTAGCGAACAGAGGCACGTTCCATTGAGAGTCCTCGAGATGGGTAAAGTCCAGGATGGAAAGATTTTCGATTTCCTCTTTTGAGCGACCGAGGATGTCGCAGAAGCGCTGGTTAATCATCAGCACTCGGTTCTTCAGGTCATGGTGTAGGATGCCAACCATGCTCTGGCTGAACACGGTCTCAAGTTGGCGCTCTCGGGCGCGTAGAGCTTCGGATGCAACGTGACGGTCATTGACGTTGTGGAAGAAGACGGCAATCCAATTCCCGGATGGGATCACATGAACTTCGTACMAAGCTGACAGAGGAGGATAAAACGCTTCAAAAACCTGCCTCGACCTCTCAGCCATGGCACGATGGTAGGCGGCCTCAAACGGTGACCCGATAGCTTCCGGAAATG
>NZ_JBFUMH010000428.1:0-522 GCF_054049475.1 Microvirga sp. P5_D2
GAGGCCAGCATCGCACACTATCTGTCCGCCCTCGACACCGCCGACCGGCAGGAGAGCGCACTGGCGCAGGAGAAGGCCGGACGGATCAAGGACAAGATCGCGGCACTCAGAGAGCAGATGCAGCAGTTCCGGGAGTTGGAGCCGCAGGTGCTGGCCGCTCCCGACCAGCAGATCTCGCTCACCGATCCGGATGCGCGTGCCATGACAAACCGCGGCATCGGCACGGGGATCGTGGGCTGCAACGTGCAGGCCGCGGTGGATGCCCAGCACCATCTGATCGTCGCGCATGAGGTGACCAACAGCGGCTCGGATCGGGGGCAGTTGTCGGTGATGGCTCAGCAGGCGCAGACGGCCCTGGGCACGCCGAGCCTGGAGGCTGTGGCGGACAGGGGCTACTACAAGGGCGAGGATATCCTGGCCTGCGAGCGAGCCGGCATCACGCCCTCTGTGCCCAAGACCCTTACGTCGTGCGCCAAGGCCGATGGTCGCTTCGGCAAGCAGGATTTCGTCTATCATCCCGAG
>NZ_JBFUMH010000429.1:0-516 GCF_054049475.1 Microvirga sp. P5_D2
CGAGCACATCCTCGTGCTCCCAGCGCTTGAGGCGCCGCTGCTTGCCGGTCGTACACTGCTCCTTCAGGGCACACCGCTCACAGCAGGTGGTCCAGTACATGTGCAGGGCCATGCCGTTCTCAATCGACCTAAACCGGCGCGTCAGGCGCTCTCCAGCCGGACAGCGATAGCTGTCGTCCTCGGGATGATAGACGAAATCCTGCTTGCCGAAGCGACCATCGGCCTTGGCGCACGAGTTGAGAGTCTTAGGCACATAGGGTGTGATCCCAGCCCTTTCGCAGGCCAGGATATCCTCGCCCTTGTAGTAGCCCCTGTCCGCCAAAGCCTCCAGGCTCGGCGTGCCCAGGGCCGTCTGCGCCTGCTGAGCCATCACCGACAACTGCCCCCGATCCGAGCCGCTGTTGGTCACCTCATGCGCGACGATCAGATGGTGCTGGGCATCCACCGCGGCCTGCACGTTGTAGCCCACGATCCCCGTGCCGATGCCGCGGTTTGTCATGGCACGCGCATCCGGAT
>NZ_JBFUMH010000430.1:0-515 GCF_054049475.1 Microvirga sp. P5_D2
TCGCCGCATGAGGTGACCAACAGCGGCTCGGATCGGGGGCAGTTGTCGGTGATGGCTCAGCAGGCGCAGACGGCCCTGGGCACGCCGAGCCTGGAGGCTGTGGCGGACAGGGGCTACTACAAGGGCGAGGATATCCTGGCCTGCGAGCGAGCCGGCATCACGCCCTCTGTGCCCAAGACCCTTACGTCGTGCGCCAAGGCCGATGGTCGCTTCGGCAAGCAGGATTTCGTCTATCATCCCGAGGACGACAGCTATCGCTGTCCGGCTGGAGAGCGCCTGACGCGCCGGTTTAGGTCGATTGAGAACGGCATGGCCCTGCACATGTACTGGACCACCTGCTGTGAGCGGTGTGCCCTGAAGGAGCAGTGTACGACCGGCAAGCAGCGGCGCCTCAAGCGCTGGGAGCACGAGGATGTGCTCGATGCGATGCAGGAGCGGCTCGACCGGGCACCGGAGACGGCGCGCCTGCGGCGGCAGACGGTGGAGCACCCGTTTGGCACGATCAAGGCCTGGAT
>NZ_JBFUMH010000431.1:0-506 GCF_054049475.1 Microvirga sp. P5_D2
CTGCAGAAGGTGATAGAACTCTGCCGGCCATTCGACGATGGGGTTCTGGCTCAGTGGCATAGGCGACCCCGGTGCTTGGATGATCCCTCAAKAACAAAAGCTTCAACAATCTAAGCAGCGGCCATGCTTAGCGGTTCCATACTGGGTGTTATTCGAAATGGCGCCGCGTGTTTTTACGCTCGCGCGTGATCCTCGGTGAGGGGGAGCAATTCATTGAACGGCATGTCTGCCCACCGCTCCCGTAGGCGATGAGCGGTCTCAGTATGCCCCTCGGAGAGGAACGTCAGCGTCTCGGGGCTCGCATTCTCACTGTGCCAAGCGTCAGTCGCGACGACTGGATAGATTTCGCCGGCGTCCGGCTTGAGCGTGTCAGGGGCATGACCAATCACGTAGCCTTCCTGCGAGATATCAAATTCTCCACAATCCATAGTGTATCGGACTAAATCTCCGATCTTGAACTCGCGCGTCACGCCGGCCTCCCTTGGGGTCAGAATCAAGTACCTGTT
>NZ_JBFUMH010000432.1:0-506 GCF_054049475.1 Microvirga sp. P5_D2
CATCTGCTCATCTGCTCTCTGAGTGCCGCGATCTTGTCCTTGATCCGTCCGGCCTTCTCCTGCGCCAGTGCGCTCTCCTGCCGGTCGGCGGTGTCGAGGGCGGACAGATAGTGTGCGATGCTGGCCTCAACCTGCTCGATGCGCTTGGCGAGTTTGGCYGGCGTGAAGTTCTTATCGCGCGCGTTGACCGCCTTGAACTTGGAACCGTCGATGGCCACCACCGCCTGCGAGAACAGGTTGAGCTTGCGGCACAGTTCGACGAACTGCCGGCACACCGCCTGGATGGCCGCTCCATTGTCCTTGCGGAAGCGGRCGATGGTCTTGTGATCCGGCTGGAGCTGGCCAGTCAGCCACATCAGCTCGAGGTTACGGCCGGTCTCCTGCTCCAAGCGACGGCTGGACGGGATGCGGTTGAGATAGCCGTAGATGTAAATCTTGAGCAGCGCCGCCGGATGATAGGCCGGGCGGCCTGTCGCCTGTGGGATGACCCTCTCGAACCCCAGAGC
>NZ_JBFUMH010000433.1:0-505 GCF_054049475.1 Microvirga sp. P5_D2
ACATACGTGCGTCTCCTGATCTCTTCGTTGAGCCGCTCGAGCATGTTGGTGCTCTTGAGATGCTTGTGGTGCTGACGCGGCAAGCGGTAGAAGGTCAGCGTCTCCTCGATCGTCTCCTCGGCCCAGGCGACCAGGCGCGGGTAGCGCCCCTCCCACTTGGCAATCCAGGCCGCCAGATCGCGTCTGGCCTCCTCGACCGAGCGGCGGTCGTAGAGCCAGCGCAGCTCCTGCAGGCAGTCATCATCCGCTTTGCGCGGCAGGTGATCGAGGGCATTTCTCAGGAAGTGCACATAGCAGCGCTGATAGGCTGCCTCGCACAGCACCTCGCGGATCGCGGCCCGCAGGCCGGCATGATCATCGGCCACCACCAGCTCGACCCCTGAGAGCCCGCGCTCCCGCAGGCCGAGCAGAAACGTCCGCCACGAGGACTGGCTTTCCCGGTTGGCCATCTCCACACCCAGGATCTGGCGCCGGCCGTCCCAGTCGATACCCACCGCAATCAGCA
>NZ_JBFUMH010000434.1:0-501 GCF_054049475.1 Microvirga sp. P5_D2
GGCCAGGAATTCCTCTACGTTCTCCTTCTCCTCGCAGAGGCCGCTCTCACCTACTCCCCAAGGAGGGTGCTCTGGACGGGCGTGTCGATTCTGGGCATCTGGTCGATTGGGGTCTTCACGATCTACTCCCAGCCGGACACGCTGCGGTTCAACGATGCGGCTGCCGAGGGAGTGCTGACGTCAGCCGCGGTCCTGGATCTCTCCTTCAAGCCTGCCTTTGTCGGCCTGACGGCCTGGTACACCCAGCTTGTCGCGACCTCCCTGTTCACCCTGCTCATCACACTCGCTGTCTGGCGCAGCCGGCGGACCTTGTTGAATCAGGTCGAGGCCGAGGTCGTGCGCGCGGACCTCGCGCGCTATGTCTCTCCGGACGTGGCCGAGGCCCTCTCCAGTCGCGGCGGGACTGCGTTTGGAGAGCCGGCGACACGAACGGTAGCCGTCCTGTTCGCAGATATTGTCGGCTTCACCAAGCTTACCGAGACCCTCTCGCCCGAGCGCACG